>JAQBBT010000208.1:0-10386 GCA_032125915.1 Nitrososphaerota archaeon | reverse complement strand
GAAGAGTCAGAATTCCTCAATGTGGATGGAGACAGAGCAGCAGCGTATGTTGCAGGAAAAATTGGAGCAGATAAGGTTCTATTCATCACAGATGTTGATGGGCTTTTGATAGATGACAAACTTGTAACCAAATTGACTCTTGCTGAAGCCAAAGAGATTAGACCAAAGATAGGCCCCGGAATGGAGAAGAAAATTCTTGCATCAACTGAAGCCCTAGACATGGGAGTAAAAGAAGCACTAATTGCAAATGGTCAAAAAGAAAATCCTATATCCTCTGCAATATCCCATGATAACTGTACGGTGATTCAACATGAGTGAAGATCAATTTATGGGAAATTTGTATCAGAGGTTTCCAGTAACTATTGAAAAAGGAAAAGGATCACATGTATGGGATATCGATGGAAAAGAGTACATTGACTGCATGGGTGGCTATGGAGTTGCTCTTGTGGGACATCAAAATGAAAGAGTGGTGAAAGCCATCAAAGAACAAGTAGATAAAATCATCACAGTTCACAGCTCACTATACAATAAAACTCGAGAAGAGTTTCTAAAATTACTAATTGGACTTGCACCAAAAGGTCTAACGCAAGTTCACCTAAACAACAGTGGTGCAGAAGCAGTAGAGGCTGCAATGAAATTTGCAAGAAAGTTTACAGGGAAAAAAGGAATGGTTGCAATGAAAGGATCATACCACGGAAAGTCCTTTGGAGCGTTATCCTTAACTTTTAATCCCAAATACAGAAAGGCATTTGAACCCCTGGTTGAAAAAGTTTCTTTTGCATCCTACGGAGATATCAAGTCACTACGCGAAGTAGTAGATGAGGATACTGCATTTGTAATTTTAGAACCAATCCAAGGAGAAAGTGGAATAATTGTACCACCAGATGGATTCTTGCAAGATGTTCGAAAGCTCTGCGATGAGAAAGGAATTCTTCTAATTTTTGACGAAATACAAGCAGGTCTAGGGAGAACAGGACGATTATGGGCTTGTGAACATTGGAATACTTCACCGGATATCATGTGCCTTGCCAAGGGAATTGCAGGAGGAGTTCCAATGGGCGCCACCCTAGTAAGACCAGATATTTTAGCATCAATTAGTAAAGGCGAACACTCTTCTACTTTTGGTGGAAATCCATTATCTTGTGCTGCTGGAATTGCAGCTCTGAAAGCTCTTACAGAAGATGGACTTGTAGAAAATTCTGAAAAGATGGGGAAAATTTTTAGAGAGGGATTAGAAAAACTTAAGGAAAAACATCCCATGATCAGAGAGATTAGAGGGAAAGGACTGATGATTGGAGTAGAGATGAAATTTGAGGTTAGAGATATTTTAATGAATTTAATCAAAGATGGAGTTTTAATGCTGTACTCTGGAAGAAATATTCTAAGAATTCTTCCACCCTTAACAATATCCGAAGAAGACATAACAAAAGTTTTACAAAGATTAGATTCTGTACTTAGTGGAGAGGAGAAAAAGAGAAATGCCCAAGGATAAAGTAGACGAGAAAATAATTGAATACCTAAAGGAAAACTCTAGAGAGTCTTTTGTAGACATTGGGAAAAAGCTCAAACTATCTGAATCAGCAGTTAGAAGAAGAGTAAAGAACTTGGTTGATAGTGGCACAATTAAGAGATTTACTCTTGAAATGGGAGAAGAAAATGTAACTAGTGCAATAGTCCTAGTATCAGTTGATTCTGCAACAGACACATCAAAGGTTTCAATAAAGCTTGCAAAGATTGAAGGTGTAAAGACAGTTTATGAAATCACTGGACAGTACGACATTGCAACTATAATCAGTGCATCAAACATCTCAGAGATTAACAACAGTATTGATGCTCTAAGAAAGATTCAGGGCGTAATTGACACAAACACTGTGATAATTTTAAGAAAAATAATCTAAAACGATATTCGGTTAAAAAATTCGAAATCTTGCCAAAATAGGATCATTTTTGTTAATTTCCAACTACCATAGTACGAATATATTTATATGTTCAATTTAGGTCAGCGATTTTTGTAATGAAAGAGCCAAACTACTATGCAGATTTGTATAACTCTTATGACAAAAACCAAAAGAAGATAAGAGTTCTTGACAGTACTCTAAGAGAGGGAGAGCAACACCCAGGAGTTTCATTTACCATCAAACAGAGAATTCAAATTGCATGGATGTTAGATTATTTCGGAGTTGATCAAATTGAGATATCCCCTATCGTCTCAAATGATCACAAAGAAGCAGTAAAGACAATTATCAAACAAGGATTAAAAGCAGATATTGTATCTCACGGACGAGCTCTCAAAGGAGATATTGATGTTTCACTAAGCTGTGATGCAAAGTGGTGTGCAGCTTATCTGGGTATTTCAGATATTCACCTAAAAGACAAGCTCAGAATAACACGTGAGCAGGCAATGGAGAGAGCAGTAGGGACAGTAGAGTATGCAAAGTCCCATGGATTAAAAATTAGATTCACGGTAGAAGATGGAAGTAGAGCAGATCCTGAATTTCTCCTAAAGATGTGCAGAGCAATTGAAGAAGCTGGCGTAGATAGAATCAGTCTGCCAGATACAGTTGGTATACTACGTCCAGTAGGAATGTATAATTTTGTTAAAAAAGTAAGAGAAGCAGTAGATACCCCTCTTGATGCTCATGTTCACAATGACATTGGTTTTGCACTTGCAAATGCATTTGCAGCATGTGATGCAGGAGTGGATCAAATACACACAACAATAGACGGAATAGGGGAGAGAACAGGAATCCCAGCTCTTGCTGAAGTTTCAGTTGCACTAACTTTTCTTTACAAATCACAAAATGATTTTAGATTAGATATGCTTCAAGATCTATCAAGACTTATTGAAGGATATACCTCAATTAAGCCCTATGATTCAAAACCAATTGTAGGTACCTCAGCATACAAACACAAGGCAGGAACACACCTTGCAGCAATTTTGAAAAACCCAGCAGCCTATGAACCCATTCCTCCCAGAACAGTTGGCAACAGGAGAAGGATTGTTTTTGGAGAGCTTGCAGGAAAAACTGGCGCAGCCTATCTTATGTCTATACTAGGTCTTGAAAAGGATGATGAATCAGCAAAAGCAGTTGCAGCAGGACTAAAGAATCTTAGAATGGGAGATCTTATCGAAATTCCACTAGAAGATAGACTTGAAAAAAAGATAATTAATGACGAAAAAGGAGAAAAACCTGAGGAAAAATAATGACAAAATGCGATGAATGTGATGCAGATATCTCCATACCAAGCGATGCCCTAGAAGGAGAAATCGTAACATGTCCCGAATGTGGTGCAAGTTTTGAGTTAGCAAAAGGTTCAGATGGTTTCGATCTAAAGCCAGCCCAGACGGTTGGTGAGGATTGGGGACAGTGAATCCAGAAGTAACGATTCTTTACGATACCATCCGATGGGAAGAAAAAGCTTTACTGGAAGCTGGCAAAAAAAAGAACATCAATATCCAGATGGTTGATTGTAAAAAATTATCGTTAGATTTAGATAAAAAACCAAAAGAATACGGCGCGGTAATTCAGAGGTGTGTCAGCTACTACAGAAATTTACATTCAACTGCAGCCCTGGAAGGTTTGGGAGTAAATGTGATAAACTGTCTTAACACAGGAATTTTTGCAGGAAACAAATTATTTACCCACATGCTGCTGAAAAAACAAGGCGTACCAACACCAAATGCAACAGTTGCATTTTCAAAAGATTCTGCCATTGAATCTCTTGAGGAACAAGGTTATCCCAAAGTGATCAAACCAACAGTTGGAAGTTGGGGACGGTTAATCTCAAAATTAAACGATAAAGATGCTGCAGAAGGAATTATTGAAAGCAGAGAAAAGATGTATCCAATTTATCAGGTTCATTATTTGGAGGAGTTTGTAAAAAGACCCCCCAGAGATATTCGAGCAATCATGGTAGGCGATAAAATTGTCGCGGCAATTTACAGAACTTCAGGAGATGGAGCATGGAAGACAAACATGGCTCTTGGAGGCACTGCGACACCATGTGAAGTTACACAGGAGATGGAGGAGATGTGTATAAAGGCAAAAAATGCTGTTCAAGGTCAAATAGTTGGAGTAGATTTGATGGAAAGTGATGAAAGAGGATTAGTAGTTCATGAGGTTAACAATACAACTGAATACAAAAATACTGTAAGGGTCTGCGGTGTGGATATACCTTCATTAATGCTGGATTACGCGAAACAATCAAACAAATGAGAATTGGACGACACATTTACCGTAACACCTAGATTTGCAGTTAAGATGCTTGAGAAGGCTCTTCGTTTGTACACTCCCTCACTTAATGAAAGAGCAATGGCAGAATTTCTTGCAGACAAGTGCGATGATTTAGGATTTGAAGATATACAGATTGATGAAGTTGGTAACATTTTAGCGAAGAAAGGATCTGGATCACCTAAAATTCTTTTGTGTGGTCACATGGATGTTGTTCCAGGAAAAGTCAAGGTAAGAACAGAGGGGGGTTTTCTTTATGGAAGAGGAGCATCAGATGCGAAAGCTCCTCTAATGGCAATGCTGTTTGCAGCAGCTTCAATTCAAAATAACAACGGTACCGTGCTTTTTGTTGGAGCAGTAGATGAGGAAGGAAATGCTACTGGAATTAAAAATTTAGTTAAAAAAGAACTAGATATAGATTATGCAGTATTTGGAGAACCAAGCGGAATCAAACAAGTAACAATTGCATACAAAGGAAGACTTGCAATTAATCTCAAAATAACAGTTGAGGATAGCTCCCATGCTAGTGCACCATGGCTTTCAAAAAACGCAATCGAGGAATCCATGATATTTACAAGCGAGCTGAAAAAAGGGCTAGTGGAAGGGCAAGAAGAAAGATCAAAAGGAATGCGCCTTACTTCAACAATTACCGAGATAACTGGTGGGACAAGCCACAATGTTACTCCAAAAGAATGTGACGCAACGCTAGACATTAGAATTCCAGTGGACATGAACTGTAAATCAGTAGAGCAGCAGATTGCCACTTTGGTAAAAGATATCGCAGTGAGAAGGAATGTACAAGCTTTTTATTCAATTCTTGATGAGACAGAACCTTTTGAGGCCCCACATAACTCTGCACTTGTCAGGGCATTTACACTAGGCATAATGGAAGTCGAGAACTCAAGGCCAACCCTAATTCGTAAAACAGGAACAGGTGACATGAATGTGGTTGGAAATCAGTGGGACATACCGGTAGTAACATACGGTCCAGGAAATCCTCACGAGGCGCACACAATAGATGAAAAGGTTTCAATTGACGAATACCTCAGAGGGATTGAGATTTTGAAAAAAACCCTAAAGCATCTAAAACGACTTCATGACAGGAATATGAAAAATCAATAATGCTTTGTTTTGTAGGATTAGGGATATCAGGTGCAAAATCCATATCTCTTGAGGCACAAGATATTTTATCAAAAGCAGATATCGTTTACTTGGAACAGTTTACCAGTCCCATTGGCAAATCAGATTTAGTTAAAATTAAAAAAATGACACAAGGGGAATTCAAGCCTGTAAAAAGATGGTTAGTCGAGGATGGAAATGAAATTTTGAAAAATGCAAAACGAAAAAAAGTAGTTTTGCTCTCTTATGGAGATCCATACATTGCCACAACTCATATCGAGTTACGAACACGTGCCATCCAAGAAAAAATAAAAACGCAATCAATCCATGCATCATCATCTCTAACTTCAATGATAGGAGAGTGCGGCCTTCACTTTTACAAAATCGGAAGGATTGCAACCATTATGAGCGAGATGAAATCCCTAACCACACCATACTATGTAATTTATAAAAATGTCATCGAAGGAAACCATACGATTTTACTATTAGAATACAATCAGGATAAGGACTTTTTCTTGAATCCAAAAGATGCCATGAAGGGGTTGATTGAAACGGAAAAAGGTCAGCAAAGAAACGTCATAAACTCTTCAACTTATGCAATTGTTGCATCTAGAATAGGATTCAAAGATCAGTCCATTACTTCAGGAAAAATATCCAGCTTGCTAAAAATTAATTTTGGGAAACCTCCACATACTGTAATAATAACAGGTCGGCTTCACTTTACTGAATCAGATGCCCTCAAAATACTCAGTGTTTGCCTTGATGAGCCTTTTGATAATTCTGAAAAGACAAAAAAGATTTCAACTCAAATGATGAAAAAATACGTCCCCATGGTAAGAGAGGCGTTAGATGAGGTAGAGCCATACTACAAAGACCAAAAGGAATTCAAAGTTATTTTGGAAAATGCAAATCTCTACATTCAGGACGCGGAAAAATTTTTAGAAGATGGACAAGATGAGGTGGCCATACTTAGCATTGGATATGCAGATGGATTAGTTGATGCATTAAGATTAGCAAAAGGTCTAGACCCAAAAATGTAGTTATCGATGAATTAAAGAGAGGGATATTATCTAGAAAATAAAGTTGAAACCAATAGAGAAATTAATTTTATCATCAATGTATGTTGCATCGATTAGTGATAAAACACCTGTAGAAATAATCAAAGAAAAAGCAGAGATCACAGATGAGACGATTGATTTGAAGATTGATGAGTTTGTAGCAAATCAACTTCTCAATGAAGACAGAAAGACTCTGACTGAATTTGGGCGAACTTCACTTAAAGTAGTGCTAGCTGGAGGAGTTTTTGATATTATTCATCCAGGACACATTCACACGCTAAATGCAGCCAAAGACCTTGGAGATGTTTTAGTGGTAGTAATTGCCACAGATAAAACGGCTGAGAAAATGAAAAAGCGCACCCCCCTGCATAATCAGAACCAAAGAAAATTGCTTGTAGATTCTCTTTCAGTAGTTGATTTGAGCGTCGTAGGTCATGAAGAAGATAT
This sequence comes from Nitrososphaerota archaeon, assembly GCA_032125915.1. Taxonomy (GTDB): domain Archaea; phylum Thermoproteota; class Nitrososphaeria; order Nitrososphaerales; family Nitrosopumilaceae; genus Nitrosomaritimum. The sequence continues at coordinate 3,530 of JAQBBT010000208.1, read as the reverse complement.
TTTCAAGACAGTTGACTTTATCCGCCCTCAAATTATTGCATTAGGATATGACCAAGTCCATCAAGAAAAGTCCATCACAGAAGGTTGTAAGAAGATAAATCTTGATGTTACAGTTGCAAGACTTCAATCACCAATTCCCGAAGTGTCAAGCTCTATTATAGAAAAAAAGTACGGCAAGAACATTCACGACATCTAAATTATTTTCCATTTACTGGAATTGTTATTGTTACTTTAGATCCATCAGATATCTTTGCAGTTTTTCGCAGATTATTTTTTGAAATGAGCTCAATAGTAGATGTGTCATGGTGTGTTCTCTCTAATCGAATAAGCTCACAATCAAATGAAGAGTTTAGTTTTGCCCTGAAACATTTTACCCAACCATATGTCCTCTTTCCATCAGAGTAGCCCTCAATGTGTGTGCCGTCCATTCCTTCAAATTGTCTTATGGTCTCAGTGTATTCTTTTTTTCCTAGTTTTACATTAAATGTTCCAGGAAACGGTATGTAGCCAATTTTTGATTTAAACTGCTTGGTATATCCTTTAAGGGACATATAGTATGCGCCTTCACCCATTCCAGAAACCAGAGTACCTTTCAACAAGACATGAGATGGAGAGGATGTCAAGCTTTTTTGTAGCGTATGTGATAGTTTGACCATTTCTGAGTATCCCTTTGGAGTGATTTTAACAGAGATGTTTCTTCCGCTAATTATCCTCTCTATAAAATCACTATTCTCAAGCTCAAGTAAATGCTTGGATGCAGCTTGCTGAGATTTTTTTATATTTTTACCAAGTGACGAGGTAGTAGTGGTAACGAAATTGTGCTTTGCACCTTTTGATAAAAGAAAAGTGAGAGTTAGAATGTGCTGAATCTTCAGTTCAGTCATCTAGAAACCCTATGCTACGCCTAAGTCACCAAATGTTTTCAGAGTTAGGCCATCAGAGTTAGATAATTTGGCAACTCTATGACCAATAACGCATTCAATACCAGCATTTTTTGCACCTTCTAAAAGTCTCTGAGTGATAATCCCATCAAGGAGAAGATATTTGATTCCTGTTTGAGTTGATAGTTTGCTTACTACTTCACTTATTGGGACTTTGAAGATCTCTTTTTGATCACTGTCCAAGGCTACTGCTTCTAATGTCTCATTAAGATCTGGGAAAACTTTGGAAGCTAACTCAGCTATGGGTTTATCATCTTCATTTTTAAGAGCAGCTGGAGCAGGTCCGCCACTTTCGATCTCTTCTTTGATTGGTTTTAGAATTTCATCTAGTCTTTGTGGAGTTAATTCTTCAACTTCTACGCCGTTGTCTGCTTGCAATTGATAATCAAGATCTACCACAGAGGTGAGCTCTTTTAGGATAAACCCACCTGATCTATCACCGTCAAGGAAGGCAACAACAGTATCTTTGGTTTTACATAGTTCTTTGATGGATTCATCAATTTTTGCACCTTCAATTGCAATTGCATTATCATAACCAGCTCTTAGAAGATTAATCACATCTGCTCGTCCTTCCACTAAAATTATCCATGGAGAGTCAAGCATACCTGAACCGCAAGTCAGTTTGGATGGACCATATACGGATAGCTTTCCAGTGTCACCTTCGTGTACATCTTTTAGCATATTTTCGCCTTCGCTTACGGTTTTAGTAGCCCAGCGTTGTTTGATTTCTTTTGCGCGTCTCACAATATCATCTTTCTTTGCTGCCCTTACATCATCAATTGATTCTAATTTGAATTTACAATCAAATGGACCAACTTTGTCAATGCTTTCAATTCCGGCGGCAATTAATGCACATGTATCAATATCAGTACTCATTGGGATAACAGCTTCACCAGTGGTTGTGTTTGAAGTTGATTTTGATTCAACTTCTATACGTCCAACTTTAGAAACTCGCTGCAGCTCATTCAGATTCATCTCCGGGCCTAACAGTCCTTCTGTTTGGCCGAAGATTGCTCCGATTATATCTGCCCTTTCAACGAGCCCATCAACTTCAAAGGAAAGTTTAACGTGATATTTGACGATTCCTGATTGAGGCATAAATTGTTCATCTCCTTAATTTTCATGGATACCATTTCGTTTCTCGATATATGAGGGTATCGCAAAGATACGAGCCAAATCTTTGTAATTTTTCAAATATTATCTAAAATAATTTCAATACACATTAGAGAAAATGAAAAATGAAAAATGAAAAATGAAAAACAGGTTTATTCAGTGCTAAAAGAGTGACCACATGAACAGGAATTTGTAACATTTGGATTGTTGATTTTAAATCCTGAGCCCATTAGGCTTTCAATATAGTCTACGTTTGCACCTTTTAGATGGTCTACACTGTAGCTGTCTACTATTAGTTTTACGCCGTTTTCTTCTAGAACCAAGTCGTCTTCTTCTGGTGCTTTTTCAAAGCCCATACCGTAAGATAGACCTGAGCAGCCTCCACCTTGTACGTATACTCTAAGGTATTCAGGATTGTCAGCCTCTTCTTTCATAAACTCGGCAATTTTTTCTGCAGCTTTTGGAGTAACTGTGAACTATTTTTGGGTTTGTTCAGATGCCATAATAACACAAAATTTCGCTTCAAATTATAATAAGCTTTTCCCACCATACCTACTAGTAATTCAAGACGATGCAATTCTGAACCTAGGATTTTATCAAATTTTCAGAAAATAGCAACTATTACCGGTTTGAAACAGCCAAAGCAACATCAGATGCGATAACTATTCCAATTACTTTATCATCTCTAATTATAGGGAGTTTTCGAATTTTTTTTGAGATCATTAGTTCTGCTGCAGCGCTAATCTCAGTCTCTGGATTGATGAATATCAGCGGTGTGGACATTATTCTTCTAAGTGGAGTATCAGAAGGATAAGAGTGGGCAATTATTTTTACTGTAAGATCTCTATTTGTCACAAGACCCACAGGAACTTGGTTTTCTAAAACTACAATTGCGCCTGCTTTTGAATTTTCCATTAATTTTGCTGCCTCATAAGCGGGAACAGTGGAATTGACAGATAAGATAGAATTGTCCAAAAGCTCCTTTATCCACACCTGCAAGGTTGTGCTTGTAGCATTCATAGATTGGATATTGATTGCAAATATTTCAATGACTAAATAGAATCTCAGCTTTGATAATGATGCTCATCAAAATCAGATCCTAACGAAACTTTTAAAATCACGGTAGAATCAGTTGTCTGAAATTTAAGATCCTTGTCAGATGCAAAGTTTCTAAATACTTGAGTTAAAAGTTGCTCAGTAAATACAGACCACTTCATACCCAAGTCATGCTGTATGATAAAAGAATGTAATTCGCCATCCACTCTATGATCAGAGTTCATTCCAGACGCTCTCATGTAGTCTTCCAAAGTTTCAATACAACGCTCCAAATCATAACCTCCTTTAATGAACATGACAGTGTTTTTTATCATAGGAAATACCACGTTGATTATCTCATCGATGTCACGCCCATCCAGCTCCTCACCCAAAGTTTCAAGGATTTCTTTTGGTACTGGAATCATTCCAATTTTTTCAGAG
>JAQBBT010000207.1:0-2846 GCA_032125915.1 Nitrososphaerota archaeon | reverse complement strand
CCCGTACCGGCGAGCATGCCGTCCAGCGCTGCCGGTCGCAGAGTCACGCTGACCTGAAAGACCTCCAGCAAGGAGTCGAGCACACCCTTCAGATCAAAAAGGTCGCACGGCGTATGTTAGGGCTTCAGAGAGTTTTGATTGGAGTTCATATCCTTCTTGAGAATTATATGGAATTTTCAATCTATACAACAAATCAGCTACACCCATTACTCCAAGTCCAATTCTTCTAGACTCTTTTGAGGCCACACTGATTTCCGGCACCGGATAATTATTGACATCAATAATGTTATCCAGGAATCTTGTTGTCTTTCTGATAATCTCCTCGTATCCTTGCCAGTCAAATTCATAGGATCCATCTGCTTGTCTTTTTGCAAGATTCACCAGATTGATAGAACCCAAGTTGCATGATTCGTATGGATAGAGGCTTTGTTCGCCGCACGGGTTTGTAGCTCTAAGTGGTGCTTTTCTTGCTTTAGCAAATACATTGTATTTGTTAATTTGATCAAAAAATATCAAACCAGGCTCTGCACTCTTCCATGCTGATAACGCTATCAAATCAATTAACTGGTGTGCATTGATTTCTTTAACTGGTCGCTTGTCACGTGGACTACGTAACATGTAGTTGCCATCTTCGGTATTTACAAGAGAATTCCAAAAGTCTTCCCAGATTCCAACACTAACGTTAAAGTTCTCAAGAACTCCAGGTTGTGTTTTATTTGTAATGAATTTTTCAACGTCTGGATGCCATGATTCAATGATTCCCATGTTAGCACCTCGTCTCTTTCCACCTTGTTTCACAACTTCAGTTACGGTGTTTATGATATTCATGAAAGATACTGGTCCTGATGCAACACCAGATGTTGATGCAACAATATCACCCTCTTCTCGAAGATCAGAGTAATTGATTCCAACGCCTCCTCCAGATTTGAAAATTAATGCTGCATCAGATGTAGATTTCATGATTTGTTCCATTCCATCTTCCATTCCAAGAACAAAACATGCTGAGAGTTGTCCCAATCTACCACCTGCATTCATCATTGTTGGTGAATTTGGAAGGAAATCCTGAGATGTCATCAAATCAAGATATTCTGTGATTCTATCAGCATACGAATCCAATTTTTTGGCTGCAATCAAAGTGATTAATTCCTTAAAACTTACTTTCATCTGGCCTTTGGTTGCAAGTGTGATATAGTGATTTATCAGCGATCTAAAATGCCACTTGTTGAGAAAATAGTCTCCAATTTTGAATTTATAGTCAAAGTTGTCTAGTTTTTCAAGATAGCTTTTTGCCTCTTCAATATTCTGAGCAGTATTTCCAGATTTTTCAAAGACTTGAGCATCATATAGGATATCGCCTGCTCCCACCAAAATTGCAACTCTCTCAAACATCTGAGTAGGTGTCTCAGTAATCTCATTTTTTCCATTTCTGAAAAGATATCTAGATGCTAAAACTCTAAGACAGTTTAGATCAAATTTCTTTGAGACTGGATCCAAAGCCTTGGCATTTAAAACTTTCATCTTTTGATCTCTTAATTTTCTTCGCTCGTGTCTGTAAACGATGTATGCTTTTGCTATATCGCTATTACCACAGTCAATAAGAGTAGATTCTACGATATCCTGAATATCCTCAACACTAGGTGCTCTTGTGTTGGTAAACCCTTGCTCAACTAATTTTTGTACAACTTTATTTGCTAGTTTATCTGCTAGCACACGATCGGCTTTAGATGTGGCTGCTAATGCCTTAAAGATGGCATTTGAAATTTTATTCTCATTGAAAGCCGTTACTACGCCACTGCGCTTACGGATCTCATTGATAGTACTTTCTATTTGTGAATTGTCCAATTATAATCTCCCCATAGAGGCTAGAAATAATGTGGATATAACTTATGTGCTTGAAAAATTTTGATCTTGTCCCCTTTGTGTGTCAATTTTTTTAACACCGGTACTATGAAATTCATATCGGCACAACTTATTCAACGTAAGGATGATCGTATAATTATAAATAATCAAAATTTTCTGTAAAACGATCATAGATAGTTCTAAAGTTACGAATTTCAGACTATGTATGGGGACTTGCACTTTGGACATTTGTCAGTGATTGGTTCATCCTTAAAGCCACACTCACCACAGATTGCAATGCTTCTTACTGGTTTGAAGGAATTCGTCAACTCTGCTGTTTTTTCTATTGACTTTTTAATATCAATAATTTTAGCATCATTAGCAATTTGCAAAATAACTGATAGGCCACCATTTAGAATTTTTGAAAATTTGTTGCACTCTATGATTTCATCACTTTTGGCGGTATAATGACCAACTTCATTTGCATTAAGCACTATGCCTTGGGTATAGTGATCAGAATCTACTACATTTAGGGCTGAATTCTTACCATATTTTTCACCATCAAGGCTAGCAAATCTGATAGAGCCATCAGTTTCAGTCATGGATATAAGAACTGGATCACCTAATTCCTTACCTTTTTTAGCGCCAACCTCAACTGCGGTCTCTATTACTTTATGAAGTATTGCTCGACCGTCTTTGTTGTCTTTATAACCTAAGATGTTAAAGACTGCCTCTTTTAGACCTACAAGATTGATAACAAGTGAAACTGAACTTCTTTGCATATATTGTGTATTTTTTGCAAGAATAGGATTCAAACCTCTTCTTGTAAGATCAGATATGTACTTCTTTCTTAAGGCCATAGAAGACAATGCAGGTTTCACAAGTAGTGCAAGTCTTGCTCTAAAGTAAGTTTCATCTTTGTTTGATTCAAATGCAAGTCTTGGAAGGTTTATTGAAACAGATTGTAAGGTAATTGCAAGTGGTCCAGTGTTTTTAGTTGGACCATT
>JAQBBT010000206.1:0-7418 GCA_032125915.1 Nitrososphaerota archaeon | reverse complement strand
GCTTGATGATGACATAAACAGAAAAATCAAATCAATGCAATCAAAAATAATTAAAAAGAGAATAAATTAACTAGTTTTTAAAGTGGGATCAATTTCCTTCTCAAAAAATTATTTTGAAAAAGAAATAATCAATATAGAATTCTAATTTAATAGAAAAAAATATTGAAAATACTTTTTCAAATTAGATGTTAATATTAATTGGGAAATTTAGACATAGCCTAAAAATTATTGTGAATTAGTTAAAAATGAGTAATTTCTAGAGTTTTTTAGGCACAAAATTGCCCATTAGTATAAAAAAGCCGTGGTAGCCAACATCTTCTAAGGGGATTGTAATTTGAACGATAATGTAAGAAAAGAAATCAGAAAATTTGCTTTACAAAATGCCTTTGAACATGAAGGAAAAACTCAAGATAAAATCGTTTTATCAAAAATTCTCGGAACCAAACCTGAATTTCGTACTAAAGTAAAAGAGATCATTGGAGATATTTCAGAAATTGTTTCTTTAGTTAATCAAATTTCATTTGAAGAACAAAAAAAAGAAATTGAAGAGTGTTTTCCAGAGATACTAAAACCCAAAGAGAAAATAGTGGAAAGAGAAGGCTTACCTCCACTAGAAGGAGCCATACAGGGTAAAGTAGTAACTAGATTTCCGCCAGAACCGAACGGATACCCTCACATAGGACACGGAAAAGCAGCTATAATTAATTCAGAATATGCAAAGATGTATGGTGGAAAATGTATTTTGAGAATGGATGATACCAATCCAGAAGCTGAAAGAATGGAATACCATGCAGCAATTAAAGTTGGATTAGATTGGTTAGGAGTAAAATTTGATATTATAAAAAATACTTCAGATGATATGGAATTATTTTATGAGAAAGGAAAGGAGTTAATTAATTCCGGAAAAGCATACGTTTGTACTTGTAAGAGAGACACCATTAGCAAGAATCGAAGAGAACGCAAAGCATGCAAATGTAGTTTAGGAGATATTAAACAAAATAATCAAGGTTGGGGGAAAATGTTTGAGAAGTTCAAACCTGGAGAAGCAATAATTAGATTCCGGGGAGATATGAAATCAGATAATGCGGTAATGCGAGATCCAGTATTATTTAGAATTATAGATGAGAAGCACTACACATTGGGAGAAAAATACAGAGTGTGGCCTAGCTACGATTTTGCAGTTGCTATCGAAGATAGTAATGATGGGATTACTCATGCCTTTCGTTCAAAAGAATTTGAATTGCGAAAAGACTTGATTAATGCAATTTTAGATGCTTTAGGCATGAGAAAACCACATCAGGGTTTCTTTTCTAGGCTTGAATTCAAAGGGATGCCCATTTCAAAAAGAATTCTAAAGCCACTGATAGAAGAAGGTAAAGTTTCATGGTATGACGATCCAAGATTACCAACTCTTGAGGCACTTAGAAGAAGAGGCATAAAGGCAGAAGCAATTAAGAAATTTATCTTATCGCTGGGGGTGACAAAAGCAAATACTTTAGCACCATTTGATGCCTTAGAATCATTTAATCGTAAATTTGTAGATGCGGATAGTATTAGATTATTCATGGTACGCAAACCAAAAAAATTGAAAATAAACAATATTCCATTTTCATCAGTAGAAATTCCTAATCATCCAATAAAAGACATGGGGAAAAGAACAATTGAAATTGATGAAAATTTTTTGATTTCTGGAGATGATGCTCAAAACATCATGGAAGGCTCTCAAATAAGATTACTAGGATTAGGAAATGTTGTCATTACTAAAATAAATGAAGAACTAGAGGGAGATTTTGTACAAAATGTAGAAATTACAAACATTCAAAAAATTCAATGGATTCCACAAAAAAATTTTCACGAAATTAAACTCCTTATTCCACATCAGTTGTTTATCGATGAAAAATTTAATGAAAATAGCCTGGAAGAATTAACGGCATATACTGAACCACATTATCTAAAATTAAAAGAAGGAGAAGAAATTCAATTTATTAGATTTGGATATTGTAGAAAAGATTCACAAAACCAAGCAATATTTACTCACAAGTAAGGAATAGAATAATGAAGATTGCAAGATTATCATATGATAATAGTGAGACATATGGATTTGTAAAAGGAGATAAAGTTGCTACAAAAGATGAAATTACCTATCAGACAGGAGTCCCCATTCCACAAAGTATCAAAGATTTTTTGTTTGATGGATGGTATGAGGAAATTAAAGATAAGATAAAGGATCTCCCATATAATGAAAATATTTCAAATTTCAAATTACTCACTCCAATTCCAAATCCTAGTAAGATAATCTGTCTTGCATTTAATTACATTGATCATGCCGAAGAGCAAGGGCTTCAGGCACCTGATGATCCAGCTATTGTTCTAAAACCTAGAACGGCACTAAATAGCACAGAATCAGACATTGAATGTCCAGATTTTGTTACCCAATTAGATTATGAAGTTGAATTGGCACTCATAATTGGTAAAACTTGTAAGAATATTAGCAAAGAACAAGCAAAGGAGGCAATATTTGGTTATATGGTCTTCAATGATGTTTCAGCAAGGGATATCCAATTCAAAGATAAACAATTTACGAGGGGAAAGGGTTTTGATTCATTTGCACCATGTGGGCCATGGATAACAACTGCAGATGAAATAAAAGATCCTCAAAATCTCAAAATGATTACAAAAATCAATGGAGAGGTTAGGCAAAATTCATCTACTAAAAAAATGTTCATAAAAATTCCTGAAATTGTTTCAAAAATTAGCAGAGTGATGACCCTTGAGAAAGGAGATATTATCTCAACTGGTACTCCTGCAGGTGTAATGCTAAACAAACCAAATGCATTATTTCTTAAAAATGGCGATAGAGTAGAGATGGAAATTGAAAACCTAGGAGTTTTGAGAAACACCATAAAAATTGTCAATAGTCAAGATAGAAGTTTTTGCATCAAATGAAATGAGATTTTCTGTTCCAAATTTTTAAATTCTGGTAAAGTTTCTTTGGTTAAGATCTGTAGTCTTTGATATTTTTTCTCAAATCCATAATTTTGTAAAAAAGAAATAATATTCATAGTGTTATTTTTAGAACCAGCAAATAAAGTTACAATCAAAGTTTTTTCAAAATGCTCAGAGTCTTCCAAAATTGCTACTGTTTTTTCTCCTTGTTTTTTAGAAAAAATAATACAGTTTTTGGAGTTTAAGGAAGATAATGTTTCTTTATCTAAAGGTAACCATCTCCATGATTTTACATAGTGTGGAAATTCGTTATTTGGAATTAGTTTTCCAAAGGAAACTTCATTAGAATCATTTTCTCGAGGTAAAAGAGAATAAAAATTCCAAGTCTGATTTATTTTATAATCAAGATTTTGGGCCATTAAAAGAGATGGTGAATTTTCCGTATCAATTAGCATCAATGAAATCGGAATTTGCTTTTGGATTGCCAATGATTCTACTTGAATGATTAAATTTGAGGCTAAGCCTTTTCTCCAAAATTCAGAATTAATACGAATACCTTCAATCCATACTTGAGTTTTTGAAAATACTGCATGACAAACACCAATTGGGATATTTTTCTCAATAACTAGTAAATTTCCTTCAGATAACCAATAATCCCAAACATCTTCGATATAGTCTCCCCAAGAAAAAGTGTTCTTGCAAAATTTTAGAATATGTAATTTATCAGAAAATTTGGCTTCTCTGATCACCATATCATACAAAAAAATATTAAGAATAATAAGTTAAAAGCATCAATGGGTAAAATTATTGGAGGAAAGGTTGCAGACATTCCTCCGGGTAAAATGATAAAAATTTCTGTAGATGGAAAAGACATAATGATTGCCAATATAGACGGTAATTTTTGCGCGATGGATGATTCCTGCACTCATTCTGGAGCAAGTCTATCAGAAGGAAGTTTGGAGGGATGTACAGTTACCTGTGGATGGCATAAAGCAGAATTTGATTGTAAAACAGGAAAATTAGTTAAATTTCCAGCAAAAATTAACAATTTAGCATCATACAATGTTACAGTAGAATCTGATAACGTATTTGTAGAGATGTAACTATATACCTCTAATTTCCCAATAAAGATGTAAAAAATGGTAGATGAGAAAGAAAACCAGGAATCCATGAAGGAAGCAATAGATACACTTAACCAAATTGTCTCAAGCTCATCTACACCAAAAACAATCAAAAAATCCGTTTCAGATTTGATTGTTGAATTGAAAAATGAAGAATTTGCATTAGCAGTAAGAGCAGCCAATACTATTAGCTTGTTAGATGATATTACACAAGACCCAAATCTTCCATCATACGTTAGAACACAATTATGGCAAGCAGTCTCAAAGCTTGAGAGTATAAGAGAATAAATTCCCAATCATCTTAATTTTACTATTGAAAATTGAAGAATATCTAAAGTCTCTTCCTCAAAATATCATTAGCGGGGATGATGTTCAGTTATCTGACAAATCATTTAGGGAGATTTTTAATTTTGTTGATTTAGGAACCAATGACATATTTTATCATCTTGGATGTGGAGATGGAAAAGGAGTCAATATGGCAGTAGAAGAATTCAAAGTTAAGAAAGGTATAGGAATAGACAATAATTGTCAAAAAATTAATCAGGCCAAAAATATTTCAGGTGAATTTTTTTGTAAAGATATAGAAAACTCAGATTTTTCTGATGCTACTGTAATTTTATTTTGGTTTACAGATGAGGAAATCATAAAACATACAATGGAGAAATTTAAAATGCTAAAACAGGGAACACGTATTATAACAATTTGGGGGCCATTACCCAATTGTCTTCCTGAAAAAATTAATTTTCCATATATCATCAACACCATTCCATTCAAAAAAGCGAATTCTTTGCAAGAACAGTTGTTAGCGGTGTTTGGAGTTAAATGCGTTGATTTTGTAACTGCTTGGGAATTTGCTGAACGATATACAAAGGCAATTGGAGATCCGAAAGTAAAAAATGATCGATTTCTCACAATAATTCAAACACTGGTAATTTGGATTAATGCAAAGAATTTGGGAGTTGCATGTAGAGAAGAAATTCCAGAATCTATCAAGACCTACATGGATATTATGAAAATGCATTTTGATATAGATTTTGAACACCTTTTGAAAGAATAATCATTAATCCTTTTATTTTGTATAAATTCAGAATAGACATGGATGATAGAATAAACATCAATGTATCAGCTGTAGATTACGATAGAACTAGCAAGGCCATATCTCATAAACTTTCACTCCTAGAAGAAATGGTTCATGGTGATGAGGATTTTGTAATTACAGATTCCGAATTTGCTTTTGGTTGGCATTTTTTCGTTGTAAGCGTTAATAGATCACTTGTAGAAAAATTGGCCGAACAGATGGGTAAAGATTTTGATAATCTAAAGGGAAGAGGCATAGAAAAAAAGTTTCTTGCTTGGATTTCCAATAATATGGAAAGCAAAGAACATCGATTCAAGCTAGCCATCAAAGAAGAGATGGAATCAAGCAAGTATGGTATTTTCTAAATCATAGCCTGTAAAAGAACTAAAAAACAGTAATGTGCAAACTATTATTGAATAAACCTACAAAGTTTATTCAAATATTATCAATATTGCATTTAGGACATTCATCATACTCTTTTGGAAAAATAACTTTGCAATGAACACATTTTATAGTCAAGTTTGAATCTAACAATCCTAATTCTTTTGCCTGTTGTATCAATTCCATGGAGTATGATTGTTCAGAATTATTCATAATAAATTTTCCCCGTATTGTTATGAAATTGCCTTTGTTGGAATCTGTCTTTGATTAATCCCATATTTTTCATAAACAGAATAATACCTTGATATCTAGGGCCATTGTTCAATTCTAGTTCAGCAATATTCATGATAATTCATAATATAGTCTAGTATTACTTAAGGCGGATCTTTTGTAATACTATTTTTTTACTTAAAAATTTTAAAATTACACATGAAAAATTTCCGTGTAAAATATTTTTGTTACAACATAGAAATTTTGCCTGAGTTTTTTGGGGGTTTTAAAACATTACTTATGTTTTGACTCTGGAGTTTTTTATGCATTATGTGAATTATACATTAATGCAAAATGAACAATGTGGCATATGTTGGAATTTAGAATTTGATAAACAAGGAGACAAAACACATGAAGATCTATACAATCATGCTCATAGTTTTGTCCCTTTGGATTACTGCATAAAATGCAGAGAACCAAAATATGATCAATGTGGTTTTCAAACTCATCCAGAGAATACACGTGATTTCATGCAGAACCAAAACATAGGCATGCCTCACAAATTTATCTCAGGGATTGAGACTAAATATCAAGAGAAGAGAAAGAAAAAGAGACATTTTCTTATCTATATTGGATTAGTATTGATGGGAGTAACAGCAATTACAAGTGTATCAAATCTATTTTTCTGATTTTTAAAATTCTTAGTTGTATTGATCATGGTTTTTACAAGGACACCCTGGATCTCTTATTTTAGGAGAAACACATGAACACTCCTTACAACATCCATATTTCATATCCGTATAATAATCACGTATAGGAATAATTTAATAAAATAGTTGTTCATTTTAAACTACAAATTTTTTGGGATTGAAATAAATTCAGATGGTACTCGTCAAATTATTTCAATACAGCCTTCAAAAATGATTTCAAAATAACCAATTTTAGGAAAAAAACTATGCCAGCCGTCTAATTTTGTGCAAGGTTACCTCCCAGGTCTTGTAAATCCTTGCTCAATGTTGCAGATAGATGCAGAAGAGTTTTGAAATCTTTTATCTGCTTTTTTCTTTTTATTTTTTGACTTTTCAGTATCAATAACCTCTTGAACTTTGAAAACTTTTTCTACAGGTGGTTTGACTTTTTTGATCTTATGAGTGTAAATGATATTTAATGGGGAAATTTTTCTTGTTGTTTTCTTTCTATTTTTTAGTTTGTCAGTATCAACTGGGTTTTTTTGTGTCCATTTGATATTATTTATATCAGATGATGAAGATTGTTCAATATTATAATCTCCTAACGATTTACCCATATCTCTTTCATTCGGATTGTAGACTTAAGCGTATGGATTGAGTTTAGAATCTTTGCAGATATTCCAAAAAAATGAACCTAAAGATATTATCTACTTGGAAAAGAGTCCAAATATTTAATTATTTCATAAAATATGAAAATTGTCTCAAAGAGTTACAATCATAATAGGAGATAAATTAATGGTCAAATTGAGAAACCTGCAAGCACATAAACTTCGAGACACATCAATTCGTAAGTTTTTCAAAGTTGTTAAATAAATTACTTGAAGATAGTTTAACGAAAAAATAATTTCCAGTATTTAATTAGTGTGAACGAAATATTACAAGAAATTATATGACAAGATTTCATAGTATTTCTATGAATAGATTTACTACATG
>JAQBBT010000205.1:0-3875 GCA_032125915.1 Nitrososphaerota archaeon | reverse complement strand
CTCCTCTTAACGATAGTTGTAGACAAATTTTTCACAAGTAATATCTAGGTGATTATAATCATGTACTCTAGCGTGAATGCAAAAATTCTAGCCTTGTTCTTAATCCCATTATTGACTATTCCTGTACAGGATGGTTTCTCTGATTTGGAGATTGCGACAAACAATCGTGTTTTTTCAGAGAATCAACCACTATTTGTGTATGGAAAAGGACTGCCAAATGAAAATTTGATTATTAGATTATTTGCACCTGATGGAACAATTGCAAGATTTGATCAGGTAACTTCAAATGATAATGGTTCTTTTAATCACGAAGTAATAACCTGGCCTGCTGCTTCATCAAGTTTTCCTTTTGGAACTTTTACTGTGGAGGTAATTAGCACTGAACAAAGTGGAGTTTCGCAAAAAATTGATGTTAAGTTTACATCAACTACAGAACTAGTAGAGGTTCCAGTTGAAAGACAGGTAAATACACTCGTATTTGCTCCAGAGACTGCAGCAGTGAATAATTCATTTCGTGTATTTGTTCAGACAACAAGTGATGGTCTTTTAATTGGAAATGATCCAGCCAAACTACTTGAAACAACTCATGTTCATCTCCCTTCAGGAAGGGTAGATACGCTATCTGCTTCTTTTACAACCCTACATCAAGGATTGTATTTTGTAGATTATACTCCAAAAGAAGAGGGGACATTTGTCTTTCATGTGGTTGCATTTAGTCAAGGGACAATCTCTCATGGCTCTGCTGCAACTCTAGTTCAAAGTCAAGACATTAGTGGAATCTCTGATCAAATCATTGAATTAAATTCAGTTTTAGAGGAAACATCTAAAGAACTTGATACCTTAAAATCTGAAGTTCAGGAATTTGGCGCAACTCTAGGAAATGCTAGTAGAAATATTGATACCAGTGTAGCTTCAGTATCTGCTTCTGTCCTAAATATAGAAGAGGCATCATCCCAACTCAATTCTTTATTATTTCCAGTAGTCGCATCAATTGGAATTATTGTTGCGCTTCAGGTTGCAATACTTGCGCGAAGAAGATAGTTATAATAACGTAGAACTAGACAATAATCATATGCCCAAGGTGGCAATCTTTTTCTCAATAATTTTACTTTCATCTGTATTTTCAAATTCATATGGTTTTACTAGTGGTGATTTAGTTGATGATAATTTTGTTCAAAAAAATTATGACAATTTTGATTCAGATATTGTAAATGTTCCTCCAGATTTTTTTACAAAAAATGATTACAAAAGATATGTGATATTTGGAGCAGGTACTAATGATTTTGATTTTTTAAAAAAAAATTCATTATATGGAATAGAGTCTGAGCGGGGATTTTTTCATGTAGCAGTATTAGAAGAGAATTCAGTATCTAATCTAATCTCACGTGGATATTATGTAATTGAGGACTTTCCACTAGATTTTCACTCTGAGGATGAAATTACAGATGCCTCAAGAATTGGAGAAATTACAGGTTCTAATTTGGCTGAGACGAAATACAATGTTACAGGGAATGGGATAAACATTGCAGTTGTAGATACCGGAGTAGATTTTTCCAATCCAGACATTAGAGAATCTCTTGCACGAGACAAATTTAATCATCCAATAATGATTGACGCAGACGGACAAGGAATTGTCTTGACTAATGCCACGTTTTTTGCCTATGTAGATGATGATGATATCATTAGAAACTACAGCAAACCCATACCTGAAGGAATGACTTCAGGTGTCTATAATACAAAGAAAGGTGTCTTTCTTGATATTTCCCAAGGTGGAAAAGGAACACAAGTACCAATTTACAATTCTTTTTTCCCCCAAGCTGGATCAAGTGTTATTTTTAATGGTACACTAAACACTGATATGAAAATTGGTGATAACAACCGAGATTACATTAAATCAAAAAGTGGAATTTATCACCTTGGAATAATGTATCAAGGAAGTTTCTCTGGACAAGTTAGAATTCAAGTAGTACCGGTACTTTTTGTTGACTCTAATGTTGCAGGAAAATATGATACAATAATTCCAGATCTTTCTACATCTTGGGAAGACTATACTAGATTTTCCTTGGAATCTGGAGAGACGCCAAATTATGATTTTGATTTTACTGATGAAAAACCAATTGTTTTGGGAAGCGGAAATGAATATTTAATTTACGATTCTAATGAGGATGGAAAAATTGATTATTCTGCAGGAACCATTGGAGCTAGAGTTTTAGATGTTCATGGAGTTATTCAAAACAAAACAGTGAATATTGATGATAACCTAAATGCAATTAACGGTACACTTCTTCCTCCACTTGATCCTAAAGGCGAATTTTTTGGAGTGATGACTGATTTTATGGGACATGGAACTGCAAGTTCTGCCTCAATTACTTCAAAAGGTATTCAAGAATATGATATTTACAATAACACAAAAAAGTTTGTAATAAAAGGAGTGGCACCTGATGCAAAAATAGTTCCAATAAAGGCTCTCTGGTTTGGAGATACCGTTTATGCTTGGTTATGGGCTGCTGGATTTGAAAATGAAGAGAATAACTGGAAATTCACTGGTAAAACCAATGTAGATATAATTTCTAATAGTTGGGGAATCTCAAACTTTCCAATTCTAAAATCAGCTCCTGGAATGGATGTCTTGTCAGTGATTCAAAGCATACTGGTAACTCCAAAATCTCTTGATGATGATTATCCGGGAATAACTATTGTATCTAGTGCTGGAAATTCCGGACCGGGATACGGAACAATTGGAATGCCAAATGCATCACCGTTTGGAATTTCAGTTGGGGCTACAACAAACAATGTCTTTGTTGGGTATGGTCCATTTGAAAATCAGCCAAGATTTGGAAATACAACTACACACTATAACCACGTAGTTGATTTTTCAAGCAGAGGTCCTGGAATTATCGGTGATCCTAAACCTGATATAATGAGCATCGGTGCGCATGGATTCGTACCATCATCAATGCTAAAGCTGGAGAAAGATTCAAAGCTAGAATCATTTTCTTTATTTGGTGGAACCAGTATGGCTGCACCATTAGTTTCTGGAAGTGCCGCTGTTTTGATGGAAGGATTGAATAAACAATCAATAGATTATGATCCTTTTACTATCAAAAATATCTTAATGTCTACTGCGACAGATTTACAAAATGATCCGTATACTCAGGGTTCAGGTTTAGTGAATGTAAACACTGCACTTGAATTTGTAAATGCTGAAAATGGAATTTTCATAGTCTATAACGATGCGTCCTACAATAATATAAAAAAAATCTTAGACCCTGTTGTAGAATCTATTAATTCTACTGCAATAGGTTTTGAGAGTTTCAAAATTCCATCAAAATCAATGCCAATGACAAGTTGGTTTGCAGGACAACTGTCTCCTGGTGAAAAAGAATCTGCAATATTTACAATAGAAAATCCCACTGATGCCCAAATCGAAATTAAAATTAAATCACAAAAATTATCACTAATCAAAAAAAATCAGTTTGAAGGAGAAACCAAGGTCAGACAACTAGATGCTAATTATCTTAAAGATACAGACCTAAAAGAAAAAGATGCGTTTATTCCAAACTATGTTAAACTTTCTGATGTTAAATTACACAAAGATTTGGGAGAGTTCTTTGATAAAACAAATCCTATTCCTGATGATGCCTCACTTTTGATTTTAAATGTCAATTTTCCCTTTAGTACCTTTATGAACAAGACTGCAGATGTTTATGCAGATGACATGAAAATTTCATCGCTTTATCTTTATGATTGGGTTGATCAAAATAATAATACTAAAGTCACTAGTGATGAATTATCCCTGATTAGTCGAGCAGGTTCTTGGGGAACAGTACAAGAACTAAGAATTACAGAACCCCATGAAAAGTTTGAAGGCACTC
>JAQBBT010000204.1:0-3459 GCA_032125915.1 Nitrososphaerota archaeon | reverse complement strand
TTTACAGAAAAAACAGTATTCATGCTTGGAACTTTGGCTGCAGTACCAGCATCAGGTATGCACGTATTCAACTTTGTCGCTACTATGTGGAATGGTAGAATTAAATTCCTTACCCCAATGATGTGGTCAATTGGAGGAATTGCACTATTCTTCTCAGCAGGAGCAGGTGGTGTTGCCAATGCTGCAATGCCATTAGACTTTACAACCCACGATACCTATTGGGTAGTAGGCCACTTTCATCTATTTGTGATGGGCACAATTGCGTTTGGAACAATAGGATTCATCTACTACATGTTCCCATATGTAACTGGAAGAATGTACAATGAAAATATGGGTAAAATCCATTTCATTTTATCCTTTATAGGAACCATTTTGGTATTCTTTACCCAACATGTTCTTGGACTTTATGGTATGCCACGTAGGGTTTTTGACTATCCGGCAATTCCTGAATGGATAGCAATGAACCAAATTGCAACAGTAGGTGCAATGATAATTGGTGTAAGCATGTTAATCTTCTTGATAAACCTCATTCATAGTTCTGCTAAAGGAAAACCAGCAGACATTCACGACCCATTCGGACTTGGAGGCAAATACTACTATCCATTTGAATCCAAGAACCCCCACCATTAGGAGAAATTGAGAAATGAGCGAAACTGAAAAAGTATACCTAACGACTCCTGCAAGAACAGGGAAAATGATGATAATTATGTTGGGCATTTGTATTGTTGGAGGAGTTATTTTCTTTAGCATGTGGGATTATTGGATTTGTTGCCCAGCACCAGTTGTTGCTCAGATGGCTGGTACAAAAGACACTGGACCACAAGGAGTTGCCACAGGAAAAACAATTACTCAAGATTTGAAATTTGTCGAATCTGCTGATGGCTTTAGTGATCTTGCGTTTAATGCGTTAACAGGAGAAACTGGACACAATCCTACAATTAATGCAAACGTTGGAGACAAGATTGTATTTAATGTCGAAAATGCAGGAAAAGGATTCCATGCACTTGGAGTTACAGCTGATGAAGAAGGATTTAGTGGAATTATTTCAGGTAGCGATATAGGTAGCGCTGCAAGTCCATTGAAAG
This sequence comes from Nitrososphaerota archaeon, assembly GCA_032125915.1. Lineage (GTDB taxonomy): Archaea > Thermoproteota > Nitrososphaeria > Nitrososphaerales > Nitrosopumilaceae > Nitrosomaritimum. The sequence continues at coordinate 2,374 of JAQBBT010000204.1, read as the reverse complement.
CAGGAGAAACTGGTACATCTGAATTTGTTCCAGCCAAAGAAGGAACATACTATTACATCTGTACAGTTCCAGGTCACAGAGATTTAGGAATGGTTGGAGAAATTATTGTAGGAGAATCAACAGGCCCAGCTGAAGCTGCAGCTCCAACTGGAGTAAACCATGATTTCACCGTTAACTTTGTAGAATCCGAGGATGGATATAGTCAATTAGCATTTAACGCATTACCAGGAGAAGAGGGTCACAATCCAGACTTTGTTGTAAATTCCGGTGATGAAGTAACCTTTACCGCTGCAAACGCAGGAAAAGGGTTCCATGCATTTGGTATTACAGCATCCCCTGATGATTTCAATAATGTACTTTGGGGCTCTGAAATTGCAGCAGCCACTGCACCTTTAAAATCAGGTGAATCTGAAAGCTCTACATTTACAGCAGGTGCACCGGGAACATACTATTACATTTGTACAGTTCCAGGCCATGCATCACTTGGAATGCAGGGATCATTTATCGTAGAATAGTATTGGCTCTCCAGTATCTGGCTTTATCGACTCTAATAGTTCTATATTCTTTAATGTTTGTTGGTGGATATGTTTCAGCTGCCGGACTTGGATTAACCTGTCCAGAATGGCCACTTTGTCCTAGCGGAGTGTTGCCAACTGAAGAATATTTTATCGAATGGACTCACAGACTTGCTGCAGCAACTACTGGAACACTAGTTATAGCAACCTCAGTAGGTAGTTGGATTAATAAAAACGCAGGTAGGAAAATAAAATTCACCAGCACTTTTGCGGCTACCCTTGTAGTTACACAAATCACCTTAGGTGCACTGGTAATTGATCTTAAACTTCATGCAGTTCTAGTTGCAATTCATTTAGGAGTTGGAATTCTTTTATTTGCAATGGTTCTACTTACTACTCTGTTTGCATTTAGAATTACAAAATCAACCATTAAAGCTAAGAACTAGATTTGAATTTCAGTTTCTCTGGAAAATAGATGTAAATTAAAACCACTAATAATGATAATGCACCTACTGTTATGGCTGTAAAGAAAATATATCCAAATGGATTTTGGGTTCCCATGTTAAATGTATAAGTTAGAATCCCGGAACTTCCTTCCATATCATACAAATCAACTTTAACTATGTGATTTCCTGAATTTTGCCAAATAATGTTTTTTTCTACATGTCCACCTTTGTAAGACTCTGGAGGTATTGCATCAATTTGTTGGCCATTAAAAAAAATTCTAGCTCCTAATGTAAAACCTTCAACTTCCTCAAAATCTATATCAGTCACTCTAAACAAAATCTGTGAAGTTTCTCCTATCTGTGGAAATTCGGGTAAAGTAGCAACTTGGACTCTATACCCGCCCAAAGTATATTCAGCAGAATTAAAAAATGAGTGTCCATAAGCATCAGAAAAAACAGGTACCATTGTTAAGATTAAAAATATTATTACAGTAACTGATCGCAATTTTATCATTCAACTAATTGATATCAACCCATGAATAAAGTGTTAATCAATTTGAACAGGAAAATCTACAAAACCTTTAAATTCTTATTGGCAAGACATTCATTCGTTGACTATCGTAAGTAAATCAATCGATATTAAAACACCAGTAGACAATGTTTTCACCTATTTTGCAAGACCAGAACATGTTTCTGATCAAATCAAAAACGATACAGTAGGAATGACTGTAGTTCCCATGGATATCAAAGAAGGAATGGGTGTAGGAACAACTTTTAGAGTAATTGGTGATTTTAGCGGCAAACGCTTAGAATGGGATTGTGAAACGACAGAATTTACCAAAAACGAAAAAATCACTGCCAAACAATTTAAAGGTCCATTCAAAAGATGGCAAATTACCAATGAATTCAAGTCTCTAGGTGATAATCTTACCAGAGTAACAATGACAGTAGACTATGCAATGCCATTTGGTCCGTTGGGGGCCATTTTAGACAAGGCAAAGTTTGCAAAGTCTGCTGAAAAAGGAATGGAAACTGCACTTTACAATGTTAGAGGTTTACTTGAAGGAAATGGTTCAATCCCAGTATACATCACCCTAGATGCATACCAAAAACTTCTTGCTGAAAAGAAAAAGATGAATGATGTACCAGTTTCAACTGTACTAACTGCAATTCTTGAAAAGTACAATGAAATTGAAGCTACAACACAAAACTAATTTTTATTTTCTTTTAGAATCTTAAGATTAATAATAACACTAGGCTCAGCTATTTTTGTGGGTCTATGGCGCAGCCAGGTAGCGCACCGGACTCTTAATCCGGTTGTCGAGGGTTCGAATCCCTCTAGACCCGCTTTTATGAAATTTTACGTACTAAAGTGAACCTTGGTTTCTGAATTTCTATATCTTCGTGCATATC
>JAQBBT010000203.1:0-3033 GCA_032125915.1 Nitrososphaerota archaeon | reverse complement strand
TGACTTCCTTGACGATTCCTGCAGCAATAGTTGCACCCATGTCTCGTAGTGCAAATCTACCCATCTCAGGGAACTCTGCGAAAGTTTCTATGCAAGTTGGTCTTACTGGTCTAATTTTTACAATTGCAGAATCACCAACTTTAAGGAATTTTGGATTCTCTTCTTCAACTGCACCAGTTGCGGGATTTATTTTTTGAAGAAATTCAGTAACCGTTGCTGCCACTTGAGTGGTGTGACAGTGCATTACTGGAGTATATCCAGGAGCAATTGCTGTCGGATGGTGAATTACGATAATTTGTGCTTTGAATTCTTTTGCAACAGTTGGTGGTGCATCTGGAGTTCCAAGTACATCTCCTCTCTTGATATCTTTCTTTTCAATACCTCTTAGGTTAAAACCAATGTTATCCCCAGCTTCTGCAGTTGGCATTTCTGTATGGTGAGTTTCAATAGACTTGATTTCACCTAGAGCGCCTGATGGCATTACAATAATCTTTTGTCCTGCCTTCATTGTACCAGTTTCAACTCTACCTACAGGTACAGTTCCTACACCAGTGATTGTATAAACATCTTGAATTGGAACACGAAGTGGTTTACCAACTGGTTTTTCAGTTACTGTAAAGTCATCAAATGCTTCAAGTAGAGTTTTTCCAGTATACCATGGCATGTTCTCAGTTTTTTTAACTAGATTGTCACCTTTCCATCCAGAAACTGGAATAAAGGGTACTTTATCTAATTTGTAACCGACAGATTGTACTAATTTTTCGCCCTTTTCTTTAGCTGCTTTGTATGCAGCTTCAGTATAGTCAACAGCATCCATTTTGTTGATTGCAACGATTAGTTGGCCTACACCTAAGGTTTTTAGCAAAAATGCATGCTCTCTTGCCTGACCGCCTGCAGCAATCGCAGTATCAGTTTCGCCTTCTTTAGCAGAAAGTACCAATATTGCGGCATCTGCCTCAGAGGCACCAGTAATCATGTTTTTGATAAAGTCTCTGTGACCAGGTGCATCAATTAACGTAAAGAAATACTTGGCAGATTCAAATTTCTGAAATGCAAGATCTATTGTAATACCCCTTTCTCTTTCATCTTTAATATTATCCATAACCCATGCATACTTGAAAGTATCACCTTTTCCGGTCTTTTCGGATTCGGCTGCATGTGATGCAATGGTTCTCTCATCTACAACTCCAAGATCCATCAAGAAATGGCCCATAGTTGTGGATTTTCCATTATCAATATGACCCGTAACAATCATGTTCAAGTGTGGTTTAGTTGCCATGTAGAGTTCGTCTTCAAGGGGATTTATTACTGTTATGAATTTTTGAAAAAAAATCATCGGTTCTTGAATATTTCGTAGATCATGGAATTTTAGAAACTACACATAAATCGAGGTGTTCTTGACATCAATTATGAAAATTACAGTGTCAGTAATCAAAGCTGATGTGGGCGGAATTGGAGGCCACACTAAACCAAGTGATGGACTACTTGATGCAGTAAAAAAGACCGTCAAGGATTCAGGAGATTTACTAATTGATCATTATATAGGTTATTGTGGAGATGACGTGCACATTGTAATGTCGCACACTCATGGTGTAGACAATAACGAAATTCACAAACTAGCATGGGATGCATTTATGGCAGGAACTAAAGTCGCACAAGAAGAAGGACTGTATGGTGCAGGGCAAGATCTCTTAAAGGATTCATTTTCAGGCAACATAAAAGGAATGGGTCCAGGAGTAGCTGAAATGGAGTTTGAAGAAAGACCAAATGAAGCATTTACGGTATTTGCAGCAGACAAGACAGAGCCGGGGGCATTTAATTATCCATTTTACAGAATGTTTGTAGATGCATTAAGTAACACAGGTCTAATTGTAAACCAGTCACTTGCCCGTGGTGTCAATATCAACATTATGGATGTAGAGCAAGCAAAGATTGCAGAGTTATCTTTATGGGAAGACAAACCATCAATTGAAGCTGCAATGATGTATCCTGGAAGGTATGTAGTATCCACTGTTACTACAAAGGATGGAGAACCAATAGTTGCATCATCAACTGATAGATTACACAACATCGCAGGAACTTATGTTGGAAAAGATGATCCAATTTGTATTGTTAGAACACAAAAGAATTTTCCAGCAACTGAAGAAGCTGGTAGTGTATTTAACAACCCCCACTACGTAGCAGGAAACACACGTGGAAGTCACCACATGCCACTAATGCCAGTTAAACTAAATTCCCCAGCTTCAATCAATTTCTGTATTCCAATTGTACAAGCTCTAGTCTTTAGTATGCATAATGGTAAGTTTGTCGGGCCATTTGATGGATTCTCAACTCCAGATTGGGATTACGTAAGAGAAATTGCAACAAAAAAAGCACTTGCGATGAGAAGTCAAGGCTTTGTTCATCCTGCAACTCTCGTTCCATCAGAATTAGAATATGCTGAAGGATACAAGGCAAGAATGAGTGTACTTGAGACCAAAATGAAACCACTTGAAGGTAACGATGTAAGTGGGGCAAAGAAAGAAAACTACGAAGATCCAGACTAAAAAAAATCTATTTTCAGGTCGGATGATTTTTGAGAAAAAGTTAAAAGAAAAAGGAGAGTAAACTATAGCATCTAATGCAAAAGATTTTGAAGATCTTTGATTGGAAAACATATACATTTACAGCGATTGCTGTAATCGGATTTTCAAATATCGTAGTAGAATTATTTAGCCAAACCATTCCAAATGTTCTGGTTACTTTTTTTAGAAACGCAGGTGAGGTTGTAATTTTGGCATCAGTCTTTTTGTTTGCAATAGCATGGCTGGTAAAGGCAAAACCACACAATCGACCCAAAAAGTATGACGTAGTAGTATTTGATGTGTTTGGAAACAAAAGTCAAATTGATGGTATTCGTACAGAGTTTAAGACCCATGATGTGGCATGGAGCTTTATGAAGCAATACAAAAACACGTACCCACTTTACAACTTTGCACTCGTATCAAAACAGGCAAAACAAGACAAACCAACCATCTTCAAATACATTTAGAT
>JAQBBT010000202.1:0-2575 GCA_032125915.1 Nitrososphaerota archaeon | reverse complement strand
AATTCCTCCAATTGACCACATCATTGGGGTAAGGAATTTAATTCTACCATTCCACATAGTAGCGACAAAGTTGAATACGTGCATACCTGATGCTGGTACTGCAGCCAAAGTTCCAAGCATGAATACTGTTTTTTCTGTAAATGACATTCCTGTAGCATACATGTGGTGTGCCCATGATGAGAAACTTACGATAGATAACAAAACAAATGCAAAGATACCTGAGGACTTGCTATAGATTGGTTTTCTTGAGAACCTTGGAATAATCTCATACATCATTCCAATTGCCGGAATTACCAAGACATAGACTTCAGGATGAAATGTAAACCAAAACAAATGTGCATATGCTATAGGATCCCCACCCATAGCAGGGTTGAAGAATCCACTTACTCCAAGTCTGTCAGTAAGTAACATCAAAAGAGCAGCTGCAAATGTTGGAATTGCAACAAGTACAATTAATGATGAGGACAAAAATGCCCAAGCTAACAATGGGACCTGGCCAATTGACATGTCAGGATGTTTACATTTTAGAATGGTTACAATAAAGTTGATAGCGCCAAGTACTGAGGAAATTCCCAGAATCTTTAGTCCAAATATCCACATATCAGCAGCTGGACCAGGTGCACTAATGATAGAATATGGTGGTGTTGCATACCATGTAAAGTCAGCAAAACCTAGCCAGACTAATGCTGCCCCTGGAGGAATCATCCAAAATGCGATTGCATTAAGTTTTGGATATGCCATATCCTTGTATCTTACCATAATTGGAACAAAGTAGTTACCAACAGCAGATGCACTTGGAAGTAAGAACAAAAAGATCAATGTTGTTCCATGGACTGTAAAGATTCTGTTAAAGGTCATAGAATCTGCAATTAATTGTGATCCTGGGAAGAATAGTTCTGCTCGAATAAGAAGGGCCAGTGTACCTCCCAAGAACAAAAATGCAATTGACGTGATAAGATAGAGTAAACCTACATCTGTGTGATGAGTAGAGAACATTATTTGCCATATTGGGCGTGGTTTTTGTAGTTCTAGTACCATTAGTTATCTTCCTCGTAAATAATCGATTTATTTTTGGATAAAAGCGTTCTCATCATGTTGATGGTTCCTCGACAACTAATTTTCCACGCATATTATAATGAATTAATCCACAATACTCTCTGCATTGAATATCGTGTTCACCTGCTTTATCTGGTGCAAACCAAACCGTGTTGACTCTTCCTGGAACTGCATCCATCAAGACAACATAATCATGAATGTTAAAAGAGTGATTAACATCTTTAGACACTACTTCAAATTTGTAAGCTTTACCAGCTTCGACATGTAATGTTCCTACTTCTTTTGTTCCATCTTCATGTTCAAACGACCAGAACCATTGTTGTCCAGTTACTATAATGGTCTCAGCATCGGCTGGGACATGATCAACTAGTCTTTCAACGTTCCAAGCTTCTGCTCCTACCCAAACCATCAAAGCAATAATAACACCAATGTAAATCCATTCAGGCCAGTTAGAGTGATGTCCCATCTATGCTGAACCTGCCTCTACACCTGATCTTTCATATTCAGTTGGAGTTGCCATTGGATGAGATTCTCTGAATCTCCAGCAAATCCAAATCATAGTTCCAGAAACTACAGCACCTACAGTAAATGCTGCAACCATCATTCTAAAAAATAGATTCCAAATCAAAACTCGACGATCAATGTATTCACCAGGCTCATCACCGGCTGCAAAAACATGATCTATTGTGGGAATAATAACTAAAATTGCCAATACTAAGAACAGACCAAGTAGATTCTTCATTATCGGTGACTGACGTGACCTATAATTTCTATTTAAGGGTTTTCAAGATTATCTACCAATCTTGGCGGAAACGAGATGGATGCATTACATTTATTCCAGAAATTGAAAACTTGCGTTTGTATTCTCTAAATATGTTAAGAGAAGCATTTGCAATGATTAATTCAAACAAGTTCTCAGGAGAAAGAGAAACCACTGTAGAAAGCATTGCTTTGATCGGATCCATGTGAGTTACCAGAACAACATTTTCATCCGGATGATTCTCAATTACATGATCGACTATTCCTAGTACTCGTTTTTTAACGTCTGCAAAAGTTTCAACTCCGTTATGTGCAATTTCAAGTTCTCCTTTGTAGAATTTCATGAATACATTTCCATGACTAGAAAAAATTTCATCATAAGGTGTTCCAGTAAATTTTCCCATGTCAAGTTCGATTAGTCTATCATCAATTTTTACATCAATAGAATTGTGTTTGCCAACAATTTCTGCAGTGTTTTTTGCTCTCTCAATTGGACTAGAATAAATTGCAGAGATGTTCATATCCTCTAAAAATTTTGCTGCTTTTTCTGCTTGGTCAATTCCTTTTTCAGTTAGTGGTATACCAGGAGTGCGTCCAGCTAGAATTCTTTCAGTATTGTTTTTTGCTTGTCCATGTCTTAGAAAAATGATAGAGCCCAACTAGATCGGACTTCAAATAGAGATAATAATAACATTATTAGATGAAAATCATGAAAGTGGGAATTATTGGTGGAACTGGTGGAATGGGAAAAGGTTTTGCA
>JAQBBT010000201.1:0-10093 GCA_032125915.1 Nitrososphaerota archaeon | reverse complement strand
CTTTATCGCTGGAGCCTTTATCGCTGGAGCCTTTATCGCTGGAGCCTTTATCGCTGGAGCCTTTATCGCTGGAGCCTTTATCGCTGGAGCCTTTATCGCTGGAGCCGTTACCAGATGAATTTTTTGATGTGGGAGCTGGAGGGCCAAAAACAGAACCAATCCCTGAAAATGTATCTGAACTACCTTTATTTTCATTTTCAGAGAGATGAGATGGGGAATTCTTTTCAAATGGAATTAGATTGTTGTTTTCATTAGGATCCATGTTGTTATTTGTTAATATTCCAAATACATATTCTAATGTCACAAAGAGAAAAAATTTGTTTTCAATTGGAATTGGTTTTGTGCTTTCAACATCTGCACCAGTAAAATCAGATACTCCAAATTCAAGTCCGGATAAATTTTTCTTAGAAGATTTTTCTTCAGATGAAATTAGATTTTGATTGTTATCAGAATCTCCATTACTGGATTCTGGCACTCCAAGCGCAATTACTGGACTGGTAAAATGATTATAACTGTAGGTATGAACTTGGCATTTTTCTAATTGAGAAAATAAAGAATATGGTAAATCTTCTTCAAGCACAGTTTGATTTTCGGAATCTGCATTACCATCATCATCAGCTGTAAATGGCACGTCAACTTCACCTGCCCAATGAGCAAGATCAAAATGTCCCCGAGTTCCAGGGGTAAAGCCATTAACTTTTATTCTCCAATTCAAATTCCCCGTATCATCAATTTGCAGATAGCAAAATCCGGTTATTTCTTGTCCAGGAAATTGTTCAAATTTTTGTACTAGAGGAATCTTTTCAGAAGAGGTAGCATATGCATGATTTGATTGTATGATTGTAACAATACCTAAAAGAAATACAATTACAACCAAAGCTCCAGTTGCTTTTGGTTTCAATACAACAATTAGCAGTTATTTATTGTTAAAGGACTGTGTGTCTCATCTGTTTATGACAAATATGACATGGTAATAGCATTAGAGCAAATTTGAGACAGATTAGAATCAAATTGTTCCAGAATTCATCTTGCCATTAGTGTAAACCTCTAGAATGGATCGAGTGCTTTAGAAAAGTCAAATCTAAAAAATTTCAGTTAGTAATTTTTCATCTCAACAGTGGTTTTGAATATGGTTTAGAGAGTTTTTGTTTCAGAGTTTGGAGGTTTTCAAGGCTAAAACCCTTCATTTTGTTCATTCGAACAAACTATTTTCTAAATAGATATGAGTATTTTTTATTGTGTGAAAATACTAGTAATTGATGATGACAAAACCTTAACATCCATGCTCTCAAAGTTCTTTAATTTTCAAGGTCATGTAACTGTAGTAATAAATGATCCATGGGAGGGGCTAGACCGTATTCAAAAAGAGCACTTTGATGTTATACTTTTGGATATATGCATGCCTGAATTTAGTGGCGAACAGATTATTAAAACACTAGCAACAAATGAAGTTCTTCAGAATCAGAATATTTTTATCCTTTCTGCAAACTTGGGTAACAAATTCATCATGAAGGATTTGTTAAGGAGAGAGGGGATTAATGGTTGTTTGGAAAAGCCAATAGACCTTGATGAACTTTTAACGGTAATTACAAACAAGGACCATGTTCCTAAAATTGCTTAGATTAGATTATTTTTTGAGAGGAATAAGAGTTCGTTGAACCATCTGTACGATTTTCAAACGTGATATTCAGATCTAAAAATTAGCAAATCTACCTAAATAGAAAGTTGCTCTGATTTTTGATGAGAGAATGGAAACATTGTTTTCTTCCGATATGAGGCTTGCATCGGTTCTCTCTTTTTTCAATTAATTTTTCTCAAGTGCCATACAGATATCCCAAGGGCTAATCACGCGGTCTTCATGGACTATAAGAGGCCGGGACATATCATACATTATTTTTGAGGGAATTACAGAGTACACATATTCATCTTGATGGATTTAGATATGTTTTACAAACAGTCTCAATGGAAGTGAAACAAACAGTTTTCGTTTAGAGATAGAATTGCTTTTTTAGGAATGATAAAAATTAAAAATATAATCAAGTTACATGAAAAAATAACCAAAAGATGAATCAAGTTTTGTTAAATTTCTTGTAGTCAATGGCTCTAGTGAGATTTCAATTTAATAACTAGTTGAATATATTTGAAAAAGTGCACCAAACAGATGCAAGAAAGATCTTAAAAGACGCCCCCATAATGTGGAGGCGTATCAACTCTATAGGAATAATTCTCGATTGTAATTCCACATATGCAGCCAAATTAGGCTATGCCAAATCGGAGATATTAGGAAGGTCTATTTTCGAACATGTTCCAAAAGATTCTTGGATTGAAATGAACGATTCCTTGAAAAAATGGTTTGAAACAGGAGAGGTGTCTCATAGAAAAATTACTTTTAAAAGACAAGATGGCAGTACTTTTCCGGCTTTACTTCATGCTGTAAGTTTGTATGATGAAAAAAATAACCTAATTGGAAGTAACACAGTGATTTTTGATCTTGTAGAGATGAATGATGACAAGATAAAAGAGTATGGAGAATTTTTCAAAAACGCAGAAGTAAAACTAGATGAGATACACAACGAGTATCAAAAACTAGATGAAAATGAAAAATCAGAGTATGATGGGTTAAAGAAAATGTTTGATTTGCTATCATCAACTAATCTAAATGAATTAAAAAATTGGCAGTAAATTTTAATTATTTTTCTCTTTGATGGAGTTTTGGAGTTCTTGAAATGCGGTTTGAACTTCAGTTACTGCAGTACCATCTTCAAGTGTACTGATATCACCAATTGTATCATTATTTGCAATGGCTTTAAGTAATCGTCTCATGATTTTACCACTACGAGTTTTTGGTAATTTTGAAACAAAATAGATTTGCTTTGGAGTAGCAATAGGACCGATATCATTTCGGATTTTTTCAAGAATTTCCTTTTTTAAAATTATAGAGTCTTTTTTAACATTGTCTCTCAATACTGCAAAGGCAATAATTACTTCGCCTTTAACTTCATCAGGTATTCCACATACTGCAGATTCTGCAACATTTTCGTGAGATACAATACAACTTTCAAGTTCAGCAGTTCCAATTCTGTGTCCTGCAACTTTGAGAATATCATCAGCTCTGCCAAGCAACCAATAGTATCCATCCTGATCAATTTTTGCATAATCACCAGTATAGTATGTATTTTGAAATTTTGCCCAATACGCGTTTTTGTATTTTTCATCATCTTCCCACAAGGTCAAAAGCATTCCAGGCCATGGATTTTTGATTATCAAATATCCTTTAGTGTTGGGAGGTACTTTGTTTCCGTTTTCATCAACAATTGAGAGACTTACGCCCGGGATGGGCCTGGTTCCAGAGCCTGGTTTCAGAGGAATTGTCTCAATCCCAGGCAAGGCAGAAATCATCATACCGCCAGTTTCAGTCTGCCACCATGTGTCAATTATAGGGCATTTTTCTTTACCGATTATCCTATAGTACCATTTCCAAACTTCAGGATTGATTGGTTCTCCAACTGTCCCTAGCAATCGAAGAGTAGATAGATCAAAAGATTCTGGAATCTCATCTCCAAATTTCATAAACATTCTCAGGGCAGTAGGAGTTGTATAGAAAATACTAACTTTGTGTTTTTGAATTATACTCCACATTCTTGATGAATCTGGATAGTCAGGTGCACCTTCATACATTATCTCAGTGGCACCATGCAAAAGTGGACCATACACAACATAGCTATGTCCGGTGACCCACCCAATATCAGCAGTACAAAAAAAGACATCGGAATCTTTAATATCAAAAGCCCATTCAAATGTGGAATTCAAATGTGTAAGATAACCTCCCGTTCCATGCAAAACACCTTTTGGTTTTCCAGTTGTCCCCGAAGTATACAAAATGTATAGAGGATGAATACTGTCAAGTTTTTCAGCTTCACATTCACTTGAAGCATCCCTAATCAAATCACTCCACAATTTATCTTTAGAGGTTAATTGAATTACCTCTTTTGTTCGCTCCAATACAATTACATTTTTTACAAAATCTAAATTATGAATTGCCTCATCTACTACTTTTTTTAGTTTAACTATTTTTCCTCGTCTATATCCCCCATCTGATGTGATTACAATTTTAGATTTTGAATTTTCAATCCTCTCCCTCAATGATGCAGAACTAAATCCAGAAAACACAACAGTGTGTGTTGCACCTATTCTAGCACATGCCAGCATTGAAATTGGCAATTCTGGAACCATTGGAAGATAAATTGTAACCCTATCGCCTTTTGTAATTCCTAAAGACTTGAGGGCATTTGCAAATTTTTGCACCTCTACCCACAATTCCTTGTAAGTTAGAATTCTAGATTCCCCGGATTCAGCCTCCCAGATAATCGCAGGTTTTTCAGCCTTGTTTTTCTGGTGAACATCCAAAGCATTGTATGAAGCATTAATCAGACCACCTCCAAACCATTTTGCAAAAGGCGCATTCCATTCCAGAGTCTTGTCCCAAGTAGAAAACCAAGATAGTTTTTTGGCCTGGTCTGCCCAAAACGAAATAAAATCAGATTCAGATCGTTCTCTTATTTTAGAATTATTATTTCCAAGTCCGATGTTGAAAATATCTGGCAATGATAATCATAAGTAGATTCATGTTTCTAAATGTTAGTTCAAGCATAGTCATTTCGTTTTGGAAAATTAAATAAATACTTCATTGCCAACTTTTGCTATGACAAAAAGTATTAGCTGTGCAGATACAGGGGCTGATTGTAATTGGTCAACTAGTGCAGAAACAGAAGAAGAATTAATGGAAAAGGTGGCACACCATGCCAAAGAAGACCACCCAGGCATGGAGATAACTCCTGAACTGGTTGGAAATATCAAATCACATATAAAAGAAATCTAGTTTTTTAGATTGATTTTTTTTTTCTAAGATACCTCCTCAAAAGCGGAGGCAACTGGAATTGGTTAACTAGTTTATGTGAGCTTTGCGCCTTCCAGCTAACACCGCGAGATGTCTCTGACTCAATAACCCGTCAACGTAAAAATAATATTAAAAAGCCTAGGACAACGAAGGATCACTTTTCACTAAACTCTTTTTGTTCTCATAAAATGGCAGAATTTAAGCTAAAAAATTAGTATGACATCTAACTAGAGTATATGTAAAATATTGCCGTATGAACTATGATGACAGGAATAAATTTTATCGACACAATTGTGGTTCGCCACACCCTTGAGAGGGGAACAGCCTCAGAAGACAAACCAGTTTTGCCAACAGAATTCATGGGAAAAGAAACAACAAAAGCCAATGAAAATCGCTTAAAACTCGCAGGAGACCTGTGGATTATGAGTGTAAAAGGAACATCAAAGATCAAGATATCTGAGATGTATAAAGAAAAGACAGTAGATCTTAAAGGACATTATGTGACAACTGGTAGAGGCACAGGCAGAGTTAAGCTCTGACCTTTTTTCAATTTTTATTTTAATATCAAAGTGTATTTGATCTCTTTTCGTTCTGATCGCCAAGAAATTTGACTAGTGTCACTTATGCAATACAAATAGAATTCAAAATCATGTCATCAGATAAAGAAAAGGAAACCAAGATTGCAGAATATTTTTTGAAATCATTTGAGGAAAAAAGCCCCTTTGATTATGACATTTTAGATTCAATGTTTACTGAATTAAAACACACTAGTTCACAGATTACAAAAAATTGATCTATCTAGTTGAATTAATTAAATATCTTAAATAATTTCAGGTTATACTGATTTTGATTTTGACCATAGCAAATCAAACAATAATTTTTTAGAATAAATCATTGCAGTTGAATTTGTCCACATTGCAGAAATATTTTCTTTTCCTGATTCAGAGTTTTTCATAAAGAACAGAACCTCTTCGTTGTCTTTGACCACAAAACAGATATTTCCATTTGCAGTACTTGGAATCTTTTTGACCTTTGTAGCATCTATTTCATCAAAGACATAAAGGGTTCTTGCTGAAGAATCCGTTAGGATCTTTAAGTCGACATCAGATTTGTCAAGTGGTTCTAAAAAGTTTGCATGATAAAACTTTAAGAAATCTTTTTCATTTCCTATGATTTGAAACTCTTTTTTTGTATTAATTATCATGTCATTTATTTTACCATAAATTTGATTATCTCCTTGTAGCATTTGGAATTTATCATCTTTTGCTACAGTTGGTTCATTGTGGAAAGTAGGAATCGTGTCCCAAATTTTAGTTAATTCTTGTTCTTGAATTTCAAGTTTCTTGACACGTTCTTTTTCTGTATCTACCATTGATTTTATTGCATTTGATAGCGGTAATGCTGAAAACTTGATTGGATGCTGGAACGTTGCTGAAACAACTCCTTTGTTTTGTAGAGTGGTGAGAAGATGATATGTTTCAGTTCGCGGTAGCTTTAATGCACGACAAACATCAGGGGCGGTCTTTGAGCCATACTTTCCTAAGAATATGTACACCTTACATTGATTTGCAGTTAAACCAAATTTGGAAAATTGGACTTGTAATTGATCAATAGATTGCTTGTGTTCATACGAACTTGAATCCGGATCATTTTCAAATATTGTTACTTGTTGTGTTTCAGTCATTTTTTCTCTAAGGATTGTCTGATCGAGCGGTGCGATTTATGGTGATCAAGTCAACATGATCTGATCGATCTGATCGTATTTCTGATCAAATTGTTCCTGAGATTAAAAATCATAACTCAAAATTTTAGTTTTTATGCCTAACAAAATCCAGAAAATGCTGGAAAATTTGTGCTATTTTGATTATATTTAGTATTTAACCAAATTCGGTTGATCGTAAATTCACAAAAAATCTATTTTGACATACATTTTGGTCTTTTATTATTGATTTTTGCCATCAGAAAAATGAGTGTAATGGATTTAAAATTTCAAATCAAAAATTTCTCAAAAAAAGGCAGAGTCATAGGTTATAGAAATTAAAGAAAAAATAATAAAAAATTATTGTGCTTCCATTCTGGCAAGCCAATCGTTATCGTCAGGAATGTCTTTTGAAGTCTCTGTTGTCACCTGTTGGGGTGGTGCTGTAAATGGTGTTGTAGCTTCAGTTTCCACTGGAGTTTCTGGGACTGGTGGTAATGCCTCAGCTTCACTTGGTGAGTCAAAAGTTGAGGTGATTGGCTCGTTGATTGGTGCCTCTGGAAGTATTGTCTGAACGTTTTGTGGTTGTTCAGAAATGTCTAGATATGATACGGCTGAATCCTGTATATTTTGTGCTGTTGGTGCTGTTGCATTCTGTGCTTCAACATTAAGATCTGTAATTCTTTTTTGCACATTTGAGATTTCTGCTGTTTCGTGAGTGATATGCTCAATCAGGGAATTGGTGCATGCTTTCACTGTCTCAAATGTTGTTGCAGAAATTTCATCACTCTTGTGTTGTAACTTTGCATCAAATACCAACATCTTTGCGGATTTCAATTGTTCATCTAACTCTGTTAATCTACCTTCAAGTTTTGCTTTGATTTGTCTTTCTGTTTCATCTAATGATAAAAGTTTTGACTTGTATTTTTCATGAATGATTTCTGCATCTTCTTTCATGTCATCATTGTCAGAAACAATATCAATCAAAGCCTTGAGACGACGTAGAGTTAGTTGTTTTTCACGAATTAGTCTTTGAGAATCTAATCTCCATTTTGGAATGAATATAACAACATCGCCTTGACTTACTAGTTGATCAAATTGGATTTGCTGTAATCCTTGAGAACCGCAGTCAACACCCACTGTTTGGATGCTTCCGTCGATGTCTGTCATTGTTCCAATGACTTTACCCATGAATGTTCCGTACATGTCTTTGACGTTTTTACCGATTATATCGATATCGTCTTGGGGCATGTTTAGGGTGGAGAGATTTGTATAACCTACAAAGTGTTAGAAAGGTTACTCGATTAGGTAAGATTTTTTTTACCAACAAAAACCCAGTGATTGCTTTAGAAATTTTAAAATTGAAAGACCAAAAAGACTAGGTATGATTCAAAGAGAGGAACTAGAGCAAATTTTGAACTTTGTCTCAAAACGTTGGTTTGAAATTACAAAAGATCCAGAAAATAAGGCATTGGGAACCTTGCCAAGTAATTTCTGGATGAATTCAGTTGGTGGAAAAGCCGGAAAAGGAAGATGGGTAACAATGTTGATGTATACTGAAAATGATGCAGATGCAGACGTTTTCAAAGATGTCTTGCTAAAATGGCAAGCAAAAGGAATGCAAGCAAAAGGAATGCAAGCAAATCAAACACCCGATCTAATTCAAATTGGAAAAAAGAAATAGACTATTAATAATTGGCAAACTTCACAAATTTGTTGTCAGAGTTTTCAACTGAAGAAGAAAAAATTCTATCTAGTCACTTTTCAAATTCAGACGGACCTGTGTTTGCAATAATTACGCCAAAGCAAGTTGATCGAGGGGCCTTGATGTCCAGATACAGTAGAACAGATAAAAGTATGAGACGAATATTTTTAGATGAATTTTTAAAAAATAAGAATAGAGGAGAGGAATTTTACGACAGAGTTCTATTAGAGTATGGAGATGATTCGGTTGCAGAGTTAGGTGAGGCGCAAATTGCAATTGAGGGTCTTTCCAACATCGCAGTTAAAAAAATTGAAGATAGAAGAATGGGATTATCATATTTAGAAAAATCCTCAAGATATGTTGCATGGAATAAAAAAATTAATGGAGATTACAGATTTTACAGAGATCCTGTTTTAATGAATTCAAGATTTGCAGACTCGTATGTAGATGCATGTAATTTTTCTTTTGATGTTTATTCTAAAAACATAGATCCCATGATAAATTATGTAAGAGAAAAATACCCTATTGAAAAATATTTTTTTAAAGACTCACAAGATGGAAAAGAAAAGTCGTTTTCAAAACTAAAAAATGAAACAGATATCAAATCTGCAAACATGATTTATAGAGGTTCAACAAAGGCCAAGGCTCTAGATATTCTCAGAGGCTTGTTACCTGCATCAACTTTGACCAATGTAGGTATAACAGGAAATGGTCGTGCGTTTGAGTACCTATTGACCATACTTGCAGCCTCAGACCTCGATGAGGAACAAAATTTAGCCTTGAAAATCAAAAAAGAGTTAGATTCTACAATCAAGGCTTTTGTGCGCAGATCAGATGACAAGTATGGAAAAGCATTTCAAAATTATTTGAAACAAGTAAAAAAGACATCACAGTCAATTGTTACAAAAGAAATCAAGTCAAAAAAGACATTGGGAGGAATGACAAAATTAGTAGATTGGGAATCTGAGAAAAATTCAATTGATAAAATTGTGACAAGTATAATGTATGAGCAATCTCCAAGTACGTCTTATCAAAATATTTTATTACAAGTCAAAAAAATCTCAAAAGAAAAGAAGATCAAAATAATAAAATCCCTTGCGAATATAAGACTTAATCGACGGCATAGACCAAGTCGTGCCTTTGAAAGTGTATACTATACTTTTGACCTGCTAAATAATTTTGGAATGTTTAGGGATTTTCATCGACATCGAGCTTTAACACTTGAACGGCAATTACTTACCACTGATCATGGTTACAATACCCCAAATGAAATTAAAATTTTAGGAATCAACAAGGAATACAAGGAGTGTATGAATAAAACCAAAGAGACCTTTGATAAGATTAGAAAGAAAAATCCAGAGCAAGGGCAATATGTCGTAAATTTTGCATACAACTATCCATACTTTATAAAATTTAATCTCAGAGAAGCTTGTCATTTAATTGAATTGAGAACAGTCCCACAAGGCCACATAGATTATAGACGAGTAGCACAACAAATGTACAGACAAATCAATAAGATTCATCCTAATTTGAGCAAAATAATGAAGTTTGTGGATCTCAAAGAATACGATTTAGAGAGATTTGAATCTGAGAAAAGAACTGAAGAAAAAAGAAAGAAACTAAAAAAATAGAAAATATTCTAATAGGATTATAAACAAAAGATATTGTGACAGACAAAATTACAAAAAATCCAGAAGAGTGGAAAGAGCAACTTACCCCTGAGCAATATAATATTTGTATCAATAAAGGAACAGAACCAGCATTTTCCGGAAAATACTGCGATACTAAAGAA
>JAQBBT010000200.1:0-17504 GCA_032125915.1 Nitrososphaerota archaeon | reverse complement strand
ATATGAAAGGAGTCACGATGGCAATTCTCATTGCTTTTATTGCATTTGTAATTGCTATGGTCAGTATCACTCTAGAGTATTTCCATATTTTTGAAACAGAAATTTTTATACTAAATCTACCAAATATCTCCGGTATCTACTATTATTCAAATTATTGACATCAAGTATTGTAGTCATTTAATTTGTTTAGGTGCAGTTGAGAATGTAGAAACACAACAAAAACATTTCCAAGACATTCAAGCCAGCATTACTTACACCACTCAAGAAATCTCCTTTATGGGAACTGGTCCGAAAGTAGGATTTGATAATCCTTGGTTAGTTTTCCAGATTCATGCAGATACTATTTCACAGCAGTGTACTGACGAGGGTCTCAAAATGGATTTACTGCCTTGGCGGTGTAGGCTTTTTCATATATTATCACTGCTGGGAAGTCTCTGAAAGTCAGTGAATTGATTAGTTTAGCCTCAAATTATACTATGTTTTTACCATATTACTTCCCAAAAATTTAGTATGGGTAAATTTGAGATCAATAAAACTCTAATAATTAAGATGACGTGGAAAAACCATGGACTATGAAACTTTTTGCTCACAAATTTTAGAATCTAGCCCTAAAATCAGATTTGCAACTGCATATGATGAATGGGCTGTTCGTGTTGGTGGCGGTATGCGTAAGGGTTTAACCAACCTGCTTTCTGAACATAAAGAAAATGAACTAGTCAATCTCTCTATTATGGATTGGAAGGCACGTAAGGAAATGTCACAATGGCTTGGAAAAACAATTTACACACTTGCCGAATACGATAAGATAAAGCGCTTTTCATTTTATTTAGGCGATGACAACTTGCTTTTAGTAAGTAGTGAAAAAGATGTAGACACTAATCAGGTAGTAGATTCAGTCATCAAACTTTATTACAAAAATCAAGGCTAGATTTTTTTTCTAAATATTAATTTGAAACTTGGTTACAACTTCCACAACCATTTCTGCGAGTTGCAAACCAAACTAAAAAACAAACCCCCAAAGGATATGCCAAAATTTGAACAGTTCTCAAATCTTCAATGAGATAAAACATTACAGTCAAAATACCAAAAAATAATCCAAGAATTAATGAAACTATGCTTATTTTATCTTTAAAGTTTGAATCTGATCTAAGCCCTAACAATTTTTCCACATTTTTTACATTTGTAACCTATTATTTTCTCTATCATTTTTCCAGAACAATTTGCAGCGCAACCTATTCGTTCTCTCACACAAATGTCTTAATTTCCTCGGTTTGGGATTGACATAAGGGACATAAAATAATATATTCTTGACTCATTTTGAAACTCCCTAGTTTCTAACCACACGAGTTGCACTCAAATTTCTTTTTTGGTTTATGAGCTTTGGCAATATGACGTAGTGTTCTCTCAGGATCTGAAAATGTCATGTTGCATTTTGGGCACACATTGGATATGATCATCTCTTTTTTGCTTGAAAACAATCCCATAATTCCTCAAAATACTTGGTACATAAAACCATTTTCCCAATTACAAATCAAACTTGATTTTTCAACTAATTAGTTGTTTAATTACCTCGTGGCTAACTCTGATCTAATTATATTTTAAATGATTTGAGAAATCTAGTATAATCTCAATAATCCACTTCAGCGATTAAGACGTATCTTTAAATTTTAGGATGTCTAGACAAATTGTGATATAAATGTCTGATGAAAATCAAATGGACAAAATATTGGCAATTGATGAGAACATCAGATTTGTGGCTATAAGTGATTTAGATGGTAATCTTATTTCATCTAAGCGTAGAGAAGGTGCTGATCTTTTCTTATCTCCTGCATCCACTCAAGACACTTTACGTCATGCAGCTTCTGCTTGGAAATCTCGTATGAAGCATTTTGATGAGATTGGAAGGGGATTGTACACACTAGCAGTTTATGAAAAACTCCGACGAGTGACAATGCCATTGGATAAAAATCGAATTTTATTGGTGACTATTGATAATGCTGGGGGTCAAAAACAGATTCTTGACGCACTTCTAAATGAGGTCATTTACAAAGATCCTACATTTTCTACTGGTTAGGACAGATTGATTAGAAAATAATTCTAAAACCCAATTGCGGTATTGAAGCTTTAGTTCGATGCCCTCAAAAAGTTGGGATGGAGTTTCATTAAATCAGTTCGATACTCTAACAAAATGGCATAGTTTGACATAGTTTTATGCCTGATATTTGTGTGGGAGTTTCACTGTTTTAGTTTGAAACCCTGTGTGCCGGGGGCGGGTTTCGAACCCGCGACCTCCAGATTATGAGTATTGCCTTCTTTGGAAGACCTGTTAGATTTTACCAAGCGAACTGGCACTCTAACCAGGCTGAGCTACCCCGGCATAGTTTATGCCTAATAATTTGGGAAATTAAATGATTCTGTTCCTAAAACTTGCTATTTGAATGATAATCCAGTTATTGCTGAGCTATTTTTTTCCAATCGAGTTTTTCGCTTTGTACCCATAGGAATTTTTTCTGCAAAGCTTCAGTGTAAAGTTTCTCCCATTCCACACCTACATCGTCAGTCCATGCTTTGACTACTCGAGGATCAACGTAGTTTCGAAGTGAGGTTCCAAGATTATAATCTCGTGTTTTTCCAGACAAGTCAATTTGTAATTTTAATTTCTCTTGTCTTTCTTTTTGTTTTATCTTTTGTTTTTTAATTTGTTCATTTAGTGTTTTAATTCTTTTTTCTTTGATCTTTTTCTGAGCATCTGTTTTGGACTCTTTGACTGTTGCTTTCTTTAATGTCTCTTCTGTCTTTTCCCATGGTTTGTCTTTTTCAATTTTTTTCAGAGTATCTCTTTTCTTCTCCAAAGTCTGCTCAAAAGTTTTTGGAATTGTTCTTTTGTGGTTACACATGATGGCTGCCTCCAAGTTGGCAATCTTTGCATGATAGAGTTTTTCATTTGCAGTTTTTCCTTTAAGGTTATCGTGTTCTTTGAGATAATTCTTTACAACATTTGTTGCAAGATATGTTCTGAATACCTTTGCAGTCAAACCCTTGACTATGCTTGAATAATACACATTAACATGTCGTGAAGTAATGCCATCAAAAATGTCATCCTTTGGTTTTTTGTTTTGAATTATTTCCTTTAGGTTTTCATGAAATTGTTTGTCGTGTCCTTCTGCAGGAACCGATTCCTGCCATCTTACACTGTCTTTACCCAAAAAGTCAAACTCTATTGTATTAGGTGTGATGTTGATATGCTCTTTTCTTAGTGTAGTTGCACCTACAGTATCTGCCTCGTCTGGGTCTTTTTCATCTCCTACCCTCATTGCAGTTCTATAAATCAAATAACACGCAGTTGAAATCTTGCTAATTTTTGGATCTTTACTTTTCATGTCCTTTACAATTCTATCCTTAATCTTGTCGATCTCTTTGGAGAGATGAACTGCCTTTTCGTATTTTGCCTTGTCTCTGTCTTGTTTTAGACCAGCAGTATCTGCAAGCCATACATACTTTCTTTTTTGTGTGAGGTAATCTGTCCAACCTGCCAACCACATTGATTCTTTGTCGTGAACAATTTTCCCCCAATTACCTTCTGGTACTTTGGCCTCCTTACCAAGATTTAATGTCACATCTTTTGCAGTAACTGGAGGTTTCCATCTGCCTCGAAGTGGGTGCTCTCCTCTTCCGATGAATATTCCAGGAGGTTCTGCCATATAGTTTCCAACTTCAACTTCGTGCCCATCCATTATGGCCTTGCCAAATTTTTCTTTGAGTTGCTCTCGTAATTCTTTTCTTTTGACAGCTAGGGTCTTTTTCCCCTCTTTTGTCATCATCTCCTTGAGATCTTTTTCTTTGTCAACATGCTTGTAAGCATCTGAAAAATCGAGATCTTCATATGATATTTTTTTAAATTTCGAAGGTAGAGTTTTTGCAAAATCCGATGTAAAATTTTTCTGAAAAACCTTATCTTGAGCATAGGGGGTATCTTTTTTCTTTGCCCATTGGTAAACCATCTCTTCTTGGTTAAGATCCAGTGGAATGTTTTCCCCTTTGATCTTTAGTTTTATTTTTAGAGATTCATAGAGGGGTGGAAACAAGATTCCGTTGTGTTGTAGGGTTTTCCATTTCATTTATCATCACTCTTAAAATTGCGGACTTTGACAAAAATGATATTCTATGTGTATATCAATTTAACGTAGGCATGTTATCAGCCTGGAAATAGCTCTTTTGCCATGTATTTCTCAAATTCAAGGTCAGATTTTGAGTTTTTTGCCTCCATAAACATAGCAGCGTCGGTTCCTACAATATATCGCGGTAAAACCTCCTCATCGTGAATTGCCTTAATCACCACATCTGCTACCTGAGATGGTGCAGTTGCTATTTCCATCATCATCTTTAATCCTGCGAGCATATTATCAGTCAACTGTTTGTATTTGGGATCTGTCTTTGATTCTGGAATTTTCATTGAATCAAAAAAGTTGGTTTTGATTGCACCTGGTTCAATCAATGTTGTTTTTATTCCAAACATTCCAAGCTCATATCGTAAACACTCCCCTAGTCCTTCTAGGGCAAATTTAGAACTGACATAAGCTGATAATCCTGGTAGGCCCATTTTGCCACCAATTGAGCTAATATTTACAATAATTCCTGATCCCTGCTTTCTCATTATTGGTGCAACTTCTTGAATAATTCTCACAACGCTGAAAAAGTTTGTCTCAAATTGTTTTCTAAAATCATCTGTTGAAACATCTTCTGTACATCCATACTGACCATATCCTGCATTATTTACCAGTATATCGATTCTATTTGCCTCTGACATTACTTTTTTTATTGCCTCTACGATGGATACTTCTTTATCCACATCAAGCTCTATTACGCTGATTGGGATATTTTCTTTATCTGCAATTTTTTTCAACTCTTCGGCTTTACTGGTATTTCGCATGCTTGCAAAAGTATGATATCCATCTCTTGCTAGAGCAAGGGCGGTTTCATATCCTATTCCTGATGAACTTCCAGTAACAAGGGCTACTTTTTCCACGTGATCTGTAGAAATTTGTCATATTTATCCCATTTTGATTTATCATACGAGTGGTCTGTCTCCTTCTGTTGGATCTACTAGTTCTGTTTTTTCTCCCGAGTTGATTCTCTGAAGAATTTCTAATGATGAATGTTTGTGCAAAAATTCATTATTGTTTCCACATCTATATGAAAAAGTACATCGAGGACAACCAGACTCATTTTGACATGGGCACTCTTTTATGATAAACATACTTCTCTCTAGGGCTTTTTCAAATCTATCATAAAGTGCTCTGCTAGCACCATTACCTCCAATGGCCCCGTCATAAATGAAAATCAAGCCTGAAGTACCAAGAGAAATACCTCCGAGGTCTTGAGATACACCACCTGTTATCATGTTGCTTCCCTCTATTACGACATGTTCTGTTGCATGGTATCCACTTGCCTCTGTATAGTCTTCATTTTCTGCTGTTTGAATCTCTTTTAGGGGTCTAGGTGCATGAAAAACAATTCCCTTTGTGATAAAATCATACTCTAATGGCTCATCAAGTAAGACCTTTTCTCCTTGAGTAACTTCTTGACCCAACTCAATATTCACATAGCCGTAGACTTGTTTTTTGATGTGTAATTTACAAAAGGCAACCTCTACTCCGAATACCTTTCTTCTCTCATAAACTGTCTCAATTGTAGGCCACTCTTCTGTCAATGCCTTGGTATAGTATGGGTAGTCTTTGGGAATCCTTTCAATCTTTGCATAATTTTTTTTAGGATATCCTAATTCTTTTACTCTATATCTAATTCCTGCAAGAAAATAGATTGCATCTTTGTGCAGTTCTTCTAGTGCAATCGGAAGAATTCTATCTCCAACCTTTCTTTCATTTAAGAAAATATCAATTGATTTTCCAATTCCTCTGATACTGTAATCATTTAACATTGAACCAATTTTATTAAAATTTGGAATAATTCTGTTATTGTATAGTAGTAGATTTCCTTGATCTAAATGATATTTTATCACTTCCTGGTGTTCTTTTAATTCATGTTTTGAAATCGGTCTGTCACATGCCATTGATAAGACTTGAAATTCCTCAACAAACGGATTCTTTGGATCAATGTATGTTCTCTCCACATCTTCAAAATAGTCATCTGGATGATTCTTGTAGTATTGAGATATTGGATCATTACCAAGCGCCAAAAATGCATACCCCCGCTGCCCCTTTCTTGCTGCTCTTCCAATTCTTTGAACTAGTCGATTTACAGGAATAGTAGATGAGATCACCCCATCAACGTTTCCCACATCAATTCCCAACTCTAGGGTAGGGGTGCATGATATTGCCTGAAGGGAGTCCCCTTTGAACTCATTTTCAACTGATTTACGATAGTTTGCCATCAATCCTGCTCTGTGTACTTTGATGTTCACTTTTTGTTTTTTTGCCTGTATTGCTAAAAGTTCTGAATTAAGATGAGAGTTGCTAAACACCATTGTTTTGTGATTCTTTTCAGTTAGCCTTTTTGTCAAATCCACCATTAAGGCTCTCTGAGTTCTCAATGATGGAAACAACATTACAAAATCTGTCTGTCCTTTTTTTCCAGAACCATGGATTATCTTCATTTTTACATCAAATAGTTTTTCACAGAATTCTTTTGCCTCCTCCAATGTCGCAGATGCTGCAACAAATTGAAGCTTGTTTGAGCATATTCTCTTTAATCGTTTTATGATGTAATGGACATTGGAGCCAAAAATTCCAGAGTAAACATGGGCCTCATCTACCACCAAAATTTTAACAGTTGTTAGAAGAGAGGAAAATTTTGTTTGGTGCCACAAATGATAGTGAATCACATCAAAATTTGTAACTAGAATATGTGGTGGATTATCTAAAATTTCTCTACGCTCTACTTGATTTGTATCTCCGTCAAATACCTTAACCGTAATTCCAATTTTTTCTGTAAAATTCTGAATTTTGGGATACTGGTCTCTTGCTAGTGCCTTTGTGGGGTAAACAAAAACTGCAAAAACATTTCCAGACTCGGCAGTGTTTTTTATTTTTTGAATAACTGGAATCAAAAAGGCCTCTGTTTTTCCAGATGCTGTAGGGGCTTCAATTATTACACTTTCCCCAAAAATGATTTCCTTAATTGATTCTTCTTGAAATTTGTAAAACTGATTAATCTGAATTTTTTTAAGATATGTGGTAATTTCATCTTCTAGGCCCATTTCATCGACATTGCACCCCATTTTAGGCTCAGGATGTTTCAAAATTTTGTACTCTGAGATATAGTCTTTTTTTGAGAAAAGAACGGCCTCTGTAATGATGTCAGGCTTGTTTTTGCCTATCATTTTCTTTATTTCATTTTCATCTCTTATGATTCCCTCATCTTTTAGATTCTCAGAAATTCCCTTCTCTGATACAAGACCATCATCAAATCTAGATAAAAATTCTAAAAACACTTCGTCATAATTTTTTGAAAATTCAAGCAAATCCTCTATTCCGCAACTACTGCAAGAGACATGCATCTTTTTGTTGAAAGTTTTTTGAATCTCTATTTTTGATTTACATTTAGGACATGAAAATTTCAATTAATCTCAAATTTGTTGAGAGTTATTGGAGATTTATTGTTTGATTGTTTTCCAATCAGTGATTTCACGACATTATTAAGATGGGAATTAATTTTGAATTCTAAATTTGAAGAAAATTGAAATTAACAAAATTTACAATCTAAATTGTATTGAGGGGATGAAATCTATTCCCAAAAATAAAATTGATCTGGTGATAACTGATCCTCCATTTGCCATAAACTTTAAGGCAAAAAAGGCAAATTATAATCGCATTTCATCCAGAGTTATTTCAGGATATAATGAAATTAAGCCTGAAGATTACTATGACTTTACATATTCTTGGATGAAGGAAGTTTATCGAGTACTAAAAGAATCAGGAAGCATGTATGTTTTTTCAGGATGGAATAACCTTAAAGATATTCTTCAGGCAATCGATGATGTAGGATTTACCACCATTAATCACATTATATGGAAATATCAATTTGGTGTTGTAACTAAAAAAAAATTTGTAACCTCCCACTATCACTGTCTTTATGTTTGCAAAAATGAAAAAGAAAAAAAATTCTTTCCATTTTCTAGATTTAAAAAAGAAGATAGAACAGAAGATGGACGAAGTTTACATTACAAGGATAAAGAAGATGTCTGGGAAATTAAAAGAGAATATTGGACTGGAGATGAAAAAACCCCTACAAAACTCCCTTCTGAATTAATTGAAAAACTATTACAATATTCTAGCGAGAAAAAAGATATTGTTTTGGACCCGTTTTTGGGTTCAGGACAAGTTGCAGTAGTGAGCAAATCTTTAGGGAGGAGATTTATGGGATTTGAGATTGTTCCAGATTACTATAAATTTGCAAAAAAACGTCTTGATAAAAATCTCTACAGAATAAAAAAATCAAATTAACCTAGTCTGATTTTTGATTTTCAGAATCATCTAATTTCTTTTGACCCATTCTACCTTCAATCAATTTTTGCAACTCTTCATCGGTAATCCCCTCTGGTCTAATCCCAAGAGATTTAGCAATGATTTCATTTTTTTGTCTTTCATTTTCAACTGGACCTGAAATATCCACGCTGTCATTTGTAACTTCTTTTAGCTGATTTTGAACATCTGTTTTTGCCTTGTTGTATTCGTTTACTACTTTTCCAAGCTTTCTTGCAGCTCCTGGAAGTTTCCCTTTTCCTAAAAATAGAATTAATACAACAAAAATTATGATCATCCACTCCCCGCCAACTATGTTCAAAGAATACTCGATCATGGTATCAGATGACATTATTTGAAATTAAACGTAATGCTTTTCATAATATGCCATTGAGCCTCTTAGAAAATCAAATCCTTTGTTCTCGCTTGGGTTCGAGCTTCTTTCTTGAGATTATTGCAAGCATTGTAACTCCTATTCCAATTACGAAAAACACCAGATATGGTGCTTGTGCTCCAAAGGACTGTGTGATTGGCCCTCCTGCAGTAGGGCCAAGTGCCCATCCAATCCCAAAAACTGTTTCGTAAGCTCCAATTATTTTGCCTGAAATTCCCTTCCTTGTTTTACTCAAAATAATCTCAAGTGTCAGAGGGAAAAATATGCTAAAGCCAAATCCCATAAGCACAAGAGCTGCTCCAAACACAATGATGGAATCTGATACTGCAGATAGAGCCAGTCCCATTGAAATTGCTATGGTTGCTGCTATCAGAGTTTGGCTTGTCCTCCTTGAGAACTTTCCTGCCAATGCAAGAGATGCGACTCGTGATGCCCCAAATGCAAAATACAAAAGCAAAATATCTGTATCTGACATTCCTTTATCATTTAGAAAAGCAGGATAAATTGAGAGAATAATTCCAAACGAGGAGGTGCAGAAGATCAAAAGTATGATAACCTCTGGAAATTTCTTCATCTCTTTGAGTGATGCCAATGAAAATCTCTCCTGATGATCCTTTTTACTTCTCCTTGAAACTAAAAGCGCAGACACTATTGAAGTGGCCAAAATAAATGCCGTCACCTGAAATAGAATTCTGTATGTGAAATCCATCTCTTCTAGAAACACTGTTCC
Organism: Nitrososphaerota archaeon; assembly: GCA_032125915.1. GTDB lineage: Archaea > Thermoproteota > Nitrososphaeria > Nitrososphaerales > Nitrosopumilaceae > Nitrosomaritimum. Next base: position 7,900 of record JAQBBT010000200.1, on the reverse strand, counting down.
GAGAAGCGGTCCTATCATAAATCCCAAAACAAAAAACATTGTAAACCACGAGATATTTCTGACCCTGTTTTTTTCTGTACTTTCATTTGAAATAATAGCTTCACACGGAGGCCAAAAAAAAGCATGAGCCACACCTGTCATTATTCTAAAGCCCATTATTTCTGGGACTGAGTGTGCAACTGATAGAAGATAAATTGAGACCGAATTTATCGATGCGCCAATCGCTAGAAGATACCCGTTGTTGAACTTGTCAAGAAGAATTCCTACAAAAACTGGAATGAACATGTATGGGACAAAGTTTGCAAGACCGATAAAACCCAGTTCAGAGTAGGATGCTCCAATTACGTTTTTTGCAAAGATAGGTAGTAATGGTCCGTGAAGACCGTATGATATTCCAATGATCAGGCCTGTTACGTTTACAAGAATTAGGGCTCTGTTCATTTGTATGCTGCAACCATTATTGCGCCACCCATAAGATCTTTCTCAAATTCTACTCTGGAGAACTTCTCTAAGAGGAGCTCCTCGAGCTTTTTGTTTTTAGGCCATCTTTTGTAGGTGCCATAAAGGGTTGCAAATTTCAGCCCTAGTCTTCCCCCTGCAATTAGAGCCAAAATGGGCAAAATTGCTCTGAGGTAAAATGAAACGCCGAATCGGATTAATACCTCATCGGGTTTTCCTAAATCTACAATTACAACTCTTCCATCTTTTTTCAAAACTCTGTGAATCTCTGAGATTGCAATTCTTAGATTAATTGCATCTCTTAGCGAATATCCGCACAGTACAGCATCAAACTCTGTGTCTCTGAACGGAATGTGCTCAAAGACTCCATTTACCATGTCTGGAGTTTTCTCAAAGTATGTGCCGGTGTTTTTCAGCATCGGAACTAACGGGTCATAAAGTGTAATTGAAATATCTCCATTGCACTGGTTTGATGCCGTCTTTGACATGTTTCCAAACCCAGAACCTGCATCAAGTATTTTGTTTCCTGGAAGAACCCTTCCCTTTATTCCGCGGTTTCTGTGCTCTACGTCTTTGCCAAGTGAGATGTAAGAATTTACCTTGTCATAAACTGGAATAATTTCCCGTAGTACATCCATCACCTCTCCCCAATAACTCCCTAAACCCATATGGCTATCCTCACTGTAAAATAATTTGAACGAGTTTCAAATCTAAATAACTGCGGCTTATTGTGCAGTAAACTTTGAAGCATTTTTAGAATAATTTTTTAAATCTGATTCAGGAATTTTTTCAAAGGTCTTGTCCTTGCTGGTTACCTTTGCCATCTTCACGTGTTCTATGCCATCTTTTTTATCGTCTTTTAGATTAATTGCTGCAATGGCAAGTGCTGCTGCATCCTCAAGACTCATCTCTGGATTATAATTTTTCTCCAAAAATGCATTTACGTCATCAGACCCTGCACCTATTGCAATTGCTGCATATTGTACAAAAGTTCCGCTAGGATCAGTAACGTATATTGACTCTCCTTTTTGGTCTACTCCGGCAATAATCAAAGCAACTCCGTTAGGACGAACTCCAGAATATTGGGTAAATTGATGAGATTGGTCTGCTAAATGTTTTGCAACAGTTCCTACTTCAACTGCCTCATCGTACGTCATCTTGCTTCCTTGAGAAAACAATCTTGCATTATCCACTTGAATTCTGGCATCTGGAATATATCCAGCAGCTGCTACACCTATGTGAAAATCAACTTGAAAGATCTTTTGGGTAACGTTGCTTGTTTGAAGTGGTCTAGGTTTTTCTTCAACTGCCATGATGACTCCTTCCTTAGTTGTAATTCCAAGTGCTAAGGTTCCACGCTTTACAGTCTCAATTGCATACTCTACCTGATAGATTCTACCGTCTGGTGAGTACATTGTAGGGGTCATATCGTAACCGCGTGATGCCATCATGATACGACAAGTCCCCCCTAAGTCAATTTAAGGGTAATTATCTGACATCCATTGGGGATAGATATGGAAAAGATTTGGAAATAGTGTTTTAAGCAGAATAGGAACATGATATTCAAGGCAAACAAATTGAGCACAGAACAACTCTTAGAATTTAAGGAAATCATTCGATCAAGATCTGAATTTGAGCAAAGAAAGCCAGATAGAGAGACCCGCAAGCTTTTGTTTTTCCTCTTTACCAGCACTAGAGGTGGCCTTACAAGATTGCGAATAATTATGCTGCTACTTGAACAGCCATTCAATACCCACCAGTTGTCCCAAGAACTTCACCTTGATTACAAGGCAGTTCAGCACCACATGAAGGTCCTTGAGAAAAACAACATGGTCTCAAAGATTGGGGATAAGTACGGTGCAGTTTATCATCTCTCAAACTTTCTGGAAATTAACATTAGTGCACTCGATGAGGCAATTGACAAGCTAGACCGCAAGATGAACCACAAAAAGGTCTATATCTAAAATTAAAACAATTGATTTTTTAAAAACATTAGATTACAGATGCCATGGATGACTCTAAAATGGTTCATTGTGATGTGTGCGATTCTGAAGTTCTCGAATCTGATTGGAATGCTCACATTGATAATGCCCAACACAAAGAAAAAGCCCTTACAGAAATTATGGAGGATAGACTCGGAAAAAATAGATTTGCAGAAACACGAAATGAAACTAGCGAATTCCTTGAAGAATTAGAACAGGATTTTACTGACAAGAAACGATAACTATTTTTCTTAATGGGCAACAAATGGTCAGGAAATAATGGATTGAAATTTATTATTTGAATATCTGCTCTTCTAAGAGCTCATCGTATTCTTCTACCATGCGCATTGATAGAATTACACTTGGAATTGTAGGCTCACCCTTTGGCTTTATTGCTTCTAACCCAAGTCCCTCGCTTGCAGTCTCTACACTCATCATCATTTGTAGTTCATCTTCTCTGAACAGTGGAATCATTGTTTGATTTACAATGACATCTTTTGATGTTCCATGGTAAAGGTTTGCTCTAATATTGGAGTTTGGAACATCTTCGCCATTTTTTCTCATCCAAACATCGAGATAACGTGAAACATTTCCTTTCTTTCTTCCAATTTGAGGAGCTGTAATTACAAAATAAAGTCCAGATCTTTTGATTCTGATTACTGAATTATCTTTAGTTGTAAAGTGCTCAACACCAACTATTGCATCGTTTACGTTAAAGGCAATTGGTGTTGGTTCTTTTGCTTTCTTTGGTCTTTGATCTACGTTACAAGATAGTTGAGCAAAATCCCTTATCATAACTTTAAGAATTTTTGTGTGGCTTAAAAACTATTCGTAAACAAATTAAAATCGCTAACATGTTCACATGTGAATAATTTACCGATCGCAGAAACATACTTAAATAAACAATTATCAAGAAAAAAAGATTATCTTGGTAAAGTTTGATGTAGATCCTTTTGCAAACGCAACAAAACAGCTTAATGATGCATGTGATGTTTTAGGAATTAAAGATGAAGGTCTAAGACAGTATCTTGCAATGCCAAACAAAATGATGAGAGTTAAGATTCCAGTCCGAATGGATAATGGAAAGATTCGAATCTTTACTGGATTTAGAAGTCAACACAACAACGACCGCGGACCATACAAAGGAGGAATTAGATACTTTGATCCTGAGGGAGGAGTTGAATATATGGAACGAGAAGTCATGGCACTTTCTGCTTGGATGACTTGGAAAACTTCCATTGCCGGTGTTCCACTAGGAGGTGGCAAAGGTGGTATCTACTTTAATCCGAAAAAAGAAAAATTTAGCAGAATTGAAATGTCTCGTATAACAAGAAGATTTGCTTTTATGATTTCAGAAATTATAGGTCCTCAAAAGGATATCCCAGCTCCTGATGTGTACACCACAGGAAAGGAGATGACACAAATCATGGATACTTATGGTAAACTAAATGGAGTTACACATCAACCAGCTGTAATTACAGGAAAACCAATAGCACTGGGTGGTTCTCTTGCAAGAAATGTTGCAACCGGTTTAGGAACTGCATATTGTGTAAGGGAAGCAGCACAAAAAATTGGTTTACCATTAAGGGGGGCTAAAGTTATCTTGCAGGGATTTGGAAATGCATCTACATTTTCAGGTGAATACCTAGAGAAGATGGGCTGTGTTATCATTGGAGCATCTGATTCAAAAGGTGATATTATTAGCACTAAAGGAATGAAAATGGCAGACCTTGAGAAATGGAAGAGAAACAAGGGAACAGTTGTTGGATTTCCAGGTAGCACCAAGGTGACTACAGAAAAATTACTTACCACAAAATGTGATATCCTAATTCCAGCTGCTTTAGAAAATCAAATAGATGCAAACATTGCAAAGAAAATTGACTGTAAAATTATCGGCGAAGCTGCAAATGGTCCAACGCTACCAGAGGCAGATCCAATTTTATTCAAAAAGAAAATAGTTGTAATTCCTGACATTCTTGCCAACGCGGGCGGTGTTACCATATCTTACTATGAATGGGTTCAAAACAACCTTGGCCAGTACTGGGGATTTGTCCACGTTGCAAAACTAATGGAAGAACACATCATAAACGGATTTGATGATGCTTGGGAACTATCCAAGAAAAAGAACATCGACATGAGAAAGGCTTGCATGGCTATTGCAGTAAAGAGAGTAGTGGAGGCATTTGAGCTCCGCGGAATCTGGCCTTAGACAATAAAAGATTCGTAACAAACTAGCTGCTCAATAAATCTGATTTTTCCTTTTGTGATTGACGTTAATTTTCTTTTAAATGTCAAGTCTATGTTTGTCCTTCTCTGCAAAAGCTGAATTGTTTTTCGAGTAAAGTGTTTTCCTTTCTTATCTCCATCAAACAATATGATTAAATTTTCATATCCTGCAACAGAGTCTGCAAAATTTATCATCCCTCCAAACTTGTGATACTCTAAAACTTTCCCCAAAAAACCAATTTTCCTCAAAGCAGCAGAATCGCGTTTTCCTTCTACGACAACTATGCTTTCTTTCATAGAGTTTAGCTGATACACAAAATTCTTCATCTCACTAATTTCCTGCTCTGTTACAATCACACTAAATTATCCATCTTGACATATTAAGCACTTTTGTTAAAAACCAACAATGTCTGATGTTTTACTTGTTCAAAATACCACAATGGAGGGTTCTGGATTTTTAGGTGATCTTCTAAAGGAAGATGGATTTAACATTCATTCAGTTCACGCAAAACATGAGAAATTACCAGAAAAAGAAAATTCCCTCGTTGTAATTTTGGGAGCGCCAGAAAGTGCAAATGATAATCTTTCGTATTTACAAGAGGAACAAAAGCTAATTAAAAAAAGTGTAGAGAACAATACGCCAGTTCTTGGAATTTGTTTGGGGTCTCAATTAATTGCCAAAACATTTGGTGGAAGAGTCTACAGGGGACCAAAAAAAGAGATTGGGTTTTTTGACGATTTAGTTCCAGAGACAAATTCAAGCCTATTTTCGGGATTTGATAACCCATTTACTGCTTTTCATTGGCATGGTGATACCTTTGATTTGCCAAAAGGTGCAATTCGATTGGCACACTCGGAGATTTACCCTAATCAAGCCTTCCAATTCCAATGTGCTGTGGGGCTACAGTTTCATTTAGAGGTAAATGAAGAAATGGTAAATCTGTGGCTTGATAGAACGGGGGATAAACTTCAAAACATTTCATACATAGATCCTGAAAAAATTAGATCTGATATTGATGAAAATATTTCAATTGTCAAAACCAATATGAAGAATTTTTACAACAATTTCAAATCTTCATTTCATCTTTGACCAAAGTTTAATATACTGAGTTTTGGTTTCATCGATCGTCTCATGAGTGCAGTCCAAAAAATATTCACTGAAACTATCAAAACCAATCACAAAGTTATCACAGAAGAATTATCAAAATCTATTCTCAAAACTTATGGTGTTAAAGTTCCACCTTATGCACTTGCCACTTCTGCAGATGAGGCAGCAAAGCAAGCAAAAAAAATTGGATTTCCTCTTGTAATGAAAGTTGTATCTCCACAAATACTGCACAAGACAGATGTTGGTGGAGTTAAAGTTGGAATTGATAATGTCAATGATGTAAAAAAGACTTTCAATGACATGTATGGTCGTCTTTCTAAAAAGAAGGGAGTTGATGTTAAAGGAATTCTTTTGGAAAAGATGGTTCCAAAAGGCGTTGAACTAATTGTAGGTATTCAAAATGATCCACAGTTTGGCCCAATGATTATGGCTGGATTGGGTGGCGTAATGACTGAAGTCTTCCAAGATGTCGCATTTAGAATGCTACCAATTACTACATCTGATGCAAAATCAATGTTAAACGAACTCAAAGGTTCCAAACTTCTCAAAGGTTTCCGAGGAAGTGAACCAATTGATCTTAACATGGTGGCAAAAATGTTAGTTCAAATCGGAAAATTAGGCGTAGATAATGCCGATTACATTAACAGCATTGACTTTAACCCCGTAGTTGTCTATCCAAAATCACACTTTGTAGTTGATGCAAAAATTATTCTAAATAATGAATTAAAAAAGAATTCAATCTCAAAAGCAAAACCAAACATTACCTCAATGGAGTCATTCTTCACTCCCCAGTCTGTTGCACTAGTTGGGGCATCATCAACACCGGGAAAGATTGGTAATTCTGTATTAGATGCACTTGGAAAACAAGATTACAAAGGCAAAGTGTATCCAATTAATCCTAAACAAAAATCAATTCTTGGAATCAAATGCTATCCATCATTAGATGCAATAACAGCAAAAGTTGATCTGGTTGTTGTTTGTATTGATCTTTCAGAATGTGGACCAATTATGAAGACCTGTGCAAAGAAAGGAATTCACAATGTCGTAATCGTTTCAGGTGGCGGTAAAGAGCTTGGTGGTGACAGGGCTGTAATGGAAGCTGAAGTAAAAGAATTATCTATTAAACACAAAATTCGTGTAATTGGTCCTAATTGTATTGGAATGTTCAACGCTGCAAATAGACTTGATTGCGCATTCCAAGGACAAGAAAGAATGGTACGTTCAAAATTAGGTAATGTTGCATTTTTCTCGCAAAGTGGAACCATGGGAATTAGTATGTTAGAAAGTGCTGATTTGTTTGGTTTATCAAAAATGATTAGTTTTGGTAATCGTTCTGATGTTGATGAAGCAGATATGATATGGTATGCTGCAAATGACCCTCAAACAAAAGTTATTGGATTATATGTTGAAGGATTTGGTGATGGACGAAAATTCATCGATACTGCTAAAAAAGTAATGAAAGAAAAGAAGAAACCTATCGTTATTTGGAAGAGTGGACGAACAGCTGCAGGTGCAAAACAAGCTGCATCCCATACAGGTTCACTTGGTGGTTCAAATGCAATGATTATGGGTGCATTCAAACAAGCAGGAATTATTTCAGTTGACAGTTATCAAGAACTAGTTGGAGTCTTAAAGGCACTAGCATGGCAACCTCCTGCAAAGGGTAATCGCGTTGCTATGACTAGTAATGGCGCAGGTCCAATGATTGGCGGAATTGATCAATTAGAAAGATTGGGTCTTACCATAGGAAAGCTGTCACCACAAATTCTCAAAAAAATAAAAGATCGGTTCCCACCAACTGTTCCTATTCATAACGGTAATCCCGCAGATGTAGGTGGTGGGGCCACTGCAGATGACTATCGATTTGTCATCCAACAATTCTTAGATGAAAATAATATTGATATTGCCATGCCATGGTTTGTCTTCCAAGATGATCCACTAGCAGAAACAATTGTTAACTATCTTGCTGAATTCCAAAAGAAAAGAAAGAAACCACTTTTAGTTGGATGTAATGGTGGTCCATATACTGAAAAAATGGTAAAATTGGTAGAGAAACACAATGTTCCAGTTTACCAAGACCTCCGAACTTGGGTTGAAGCTGCATCTGCATTAGCTCAATGGGGCA
>JAQBBT010000199.1:0-2901 GCA_032125915.1 Nitrososphaerota archaeon | reverse complement strand
TTAAAACCGAATTTGCAGGAGAGATACAATCTGTTTCTTTTTTTCATCTAACAAAGACAAAATTACCTCCTTACAATTTTCCTCCATGGATTTTAACTGCATTTGAGTGGTGGGCAGAAGATGAAATTTCAGACTCTGAACTAGTTTACTCTATTCAACATTTAGCAAACTTGGGACTAGTACTTTCTGAACAAGCTCCACCATCTCTTCAAGTTATAATTTCAGCGGAGGAATGGGTAAGGCGTGGCACGGTCCAAACAATTAATGTTCGTGTTACTGATGGATACAGCCCACTAAAGGGTGCCAAGGTAACTATCGTCATTGAAGACTATGGAGAAGATATTATCCGAGAGTTTGATGGGCTTACAAATCAAAATGGATATTTTGTTTATTCATGGGAGATTCCAAAAAGACTTGATGATGTAGAGACACTTTTAGCTTTTATCAGCGTCTCCGGTAATGGTTTGTCTCAAACTCACATATGGAAATTTCAAGTGTATTGTCTTCCAGGAACATCTAATTGCACAACTGATGGAAATTAAATTCTAAGTTTCTTTATCTTTTGATTCTGCTCCACACTTTGTACAAAAGTTATCATGTTCGTAAATAATGTGACCGCACTTTCCACAGTAGGTGCTCACAACATGCATTGGTTCATCTTCTATTTGCATAATTTTATCCCAATTTCTTGGCTCATAGAACTTTTCATCTTTTTCAGATTCTTTGTTTTCTTCGGGTTTGTCCTCACTCATTAAATCTATTATTTTTTCTTTGAACTTAAGTTTTAGTAATACTATTCAAACACATCTTTCATACAATGCACCAAGCATAGAGTTTATTTTTTCAACTTCATGGTTCCCCCAAGCATCTGACTTTATACGAATGTGGATATTATTATCCTCCAGATTTTTCACAATTTTAGGATACATCATGCCTATAAAGAAGGATTTTTGGTCTAGATTCATCTGTTTTGCCTTGTGCTGAAAATAGCTAATCCATTCTGACTCTATATCTTGAAATGTTTCTAAAATTATGGCTTGAATCTTTTCTTCAGTTCCTGCATCCATTACAAAATTTACAAACCTTGTAGAAAATTAAGTTTTAGGAGAAATAATTTATCCATTGCCAAGATAAATTGCAACAATTACTGCGATTGCAAATACCACAACAAAGCAAACACCGCCAAGGGTAATAATTTTAAATTTCACAAGTAACTTGGGCTTTTTTGAGACTTGAAGTTTGAGAATTTTTTCTTTGCTTTTTGTCATAGTAAGTCATTATGAAATGAAATACAATTAATTTTGCAAAAACCACACTTGAAATCAATGCCAAAATTGGCCCACTTTGGTAAAGCAGGTATGAGGTAACCCCAATTGCAGTCATTATCTCTATTGCCGTACACGTACAAAGACTGAGGAGTTTTTCTTTCATACTTTGTATGGGGGAATCTGGCTTTTTACTATTTTTTGGGCAAAATGACATGTTTATTTTTCAGGGTTTTTCATCTCAAAGTATTGAAGACAATTGTCCTTGTAGCTATTGCAATAGCTGTTGCTGTGGGGATTGTGGTAGCAGTTTTTGTTGTTGGTGGGCAGTATCAGCAAGAGTTGTTTGAAGAATACCTGGAGGATTCTCAAAAATCTAGCTCACGACTTGAAACTAGTCCTAATTTACCAAAATTTAATATTTTACCCTAAGTTTTAAATTAATTTCCAATCTTGATTATATTGTGACTATATCTTGCAACCATGAAAACAAAAAGCCAGTAGACGTTATTGGGATTGAAATTATGCTTTGTGATGAATGTGCCAAGAAAATTAAAGAAAATGAATAAGCTTTGGATGAACCTAGATTCTTTTTTTAACTGTAACAATAATGACTGCAGGAGCTACAAAATACATTCCAATATTTAGCATAATCAAACTAATCCCATACCCCAAAACTGATTCTTCAGAGTCCATATCTACATAATTTAGAATGGAAAGAGATGAGATCATTGGAGTAATTGCAACTTTGACTGCTTCTCTGAATACAGGATTTTCTCTTTCATAGTCTGCAATAGTTGGTGAGAATGAATAGTAAAATTCGTTGAACGAATTCATGAAACTGGTTCCTGACTGTGTTGTTAGAAGAGAATTATCGCGAATCTCTCGCAGTGTTTGTACTTGTGGGGAAAGCTCAGAGCCATATGTTGCAGTAGCTATAAGACAACCACCTTTAAAGTTCGGTGGGGTTGTTTTTGGTATATCTCGTATTTCTACAGTCTCAGTATCCTCAATTACAACTGAGATTGTAGCTTCAAAATTTTGAGGAATGGGCTTTAGAAAATAAAAAGTATAGTCTCCTGCAACATCTGCAGTCATGACTCTGGTAAAAACTTGAGTGAATCCTGACATATCGGGAAAAGAAGAGGTGCTTAGTCTAACATTATTCCCATTTGGATTTTCCATCTTAAAATTAACATTATCTGAAGTGGCAATTGATATTGTAAGGGTGGCTTTGGCTCCTTTTGGAATGGTAAATGTAGATGAGCAATCAGCGTTTGTCTGACAGTTTAGTGTCTCTTGATATTTCGTGGTTTTAGCCTCAGCATCAGAGGATAATCCTAGCCCTATAAGGCAAATTACAGAGATTACAAAAAAAGCAAAAAATCTCATGAAATATTATGCACTTTGCAGCAATTAAGAATTTTTAATACTAGATTATGCGCATGAAATTATTACTTTTTGCGAATTGTGATCCGATAGGTTTTTGTGAAATTTTGCATGTGATTCTTCTTGAAACGTCAACTCGCATCTGTAGCATTTCCACATTGTAATTTTTTCCATGTTTAGTATAGTTGAAATTTGTATATAAAATAGATGAACAATTTGTCTGTAGGTAGATTTGGATTCTAAATGG
>JAQBBT010000198.1:0-2898 GCA_032125915.1 Nitrososphaerota archaeon | reverse complement strand
CCGTGCTTCCAGCTTTGGACGGACCAGCACCGTGATCCTGCCGCGGCGGTAACCCAGCAACTGGCGAAGCACTTTCCGGCTTCCGGTACTGGACAGAATGAATTGCCAGACAAGCCGGTTGTGCCGTAGGTCGACCACCCCTGTCATTCCGTAATATCGCTATGCATCGTGCACCACGTCTGTCGTTGGCGAAGATTCAACAACTTGAAAGCGTATTACCGTGCAGTTCTTATCAACCCTTTGGCAAGAGGCACCCTCGTTTAATTTCATTTTTCATTTCTTTCATTGCAGCAAAATGCCAAGAATTATCAAGTAAAATTTCAGATGGTTTCTTTCCAAGTTTTTGTGCATGTGAAATTACTGAAGGATGTGATGTCAATTCTTTAGGTACTAGCTCCAAGGAAGATTCAGTTAGAATTAGAGAAATCATATTAATTGGTCATTTCTATTTGATTTTTAAATTCATTCCATCCAGGTTTTGGATTTTTATTAACATCAACAAGGCCTGCGTTGCAGACGTAGTGGTTTAGTCTTTCAATAACATACTCACTACTACCAAAGCCAGAACCTCCTCCAACACTAATTTTTTCATCACCAATTTCTTGTTGTTCTGTAACACAAGTATTCTCTGGTCTATCATACTGCCTGTACCAAGTTAAAAATTCAATCTCTGATTCGTTTTCTGAATAAAACTCAAATGATTTTTCCAAGAAATCTTTCTGAGATGTAGTATTTCCACCTACAAAATCCGATGTACTCCAGCTAATCTCAAAAAATCCAATCTTTTTGTTTGGTACAATTTCAAACACTTTTCTTAAATCTTCTTTGGCATCTTGAGGAGTTTTTACAATGTCATTTAATGTATCAACTGGAAAATATGAAAATGCAACAAAATCACCAATTGCTAAATCACTAACAATATGTCCCAAGTCTTTGTTTAACACATTATGTAATGCAAAGGAATTTCCAAACTTTACATCAGGATGTTTTTCTTTTAGTTTTTTATAAACTCCAGAAAACAGCTCCTTGTATACAGGAATGTTTTGTTCATAGTAACGAAATTGGGATTCTGTTTCACCTGCAATAATTACAGAATCTACGATATGATATCGTGAGAGAATTTCATCAAGTACATTTACGAGTCTTTCTTCTCCAATAGCGCTAAGTGATGGGTTTCCTATCCAATCAGGAAATGGACCAAGTGTTTCTCCATTAATTACTGAAAAGAAGAGCGTCACTTTGAGACCATTTTTTTCATTTAATCCCATCATAACATCTGATTGACTCCAATCAAATTCTCCTCGCTGAGGTTCGATAATATTCCAAAAGAGGTAAACATTGCTCCTACCTATTCCAGTTGATGATGCATCTGAATAAATTTCATCTATTTGTTGTAATGATATTGATTGACTAGGCGAATTAATTACAAGACCGATTTTTTCATTAGTTTCTTGAATAGTGATAATTTCTGAACTTGGCAAAGTCAAAACTATAGCTGCTACTACAATAACTATGGCTATGCCGGCAGTTACGCCTAGAATTTTTTTATCCATGATGATTGAAAAATAAAAGAAAGTAAAAAAGTTGTGATTGTATTATCTATCCTGACGTACAACCACTGTATCCACATTCAATGCAGATACTGCAACCTTCTACAAAGACTAAGTTGTTCTTACATGTTGGACATAATCGATCTTCTGACACTTCTTCTGGTCTTTGGGGTTCTGCTGAAATTTCTTCATCATGAACTTTGATTTGTAAGGATGCATTTACTTGAGATCTGATGTATGGATTTGTGATTGTAGCACTTACATATTCTGTAATATGCTGACTTGGAGTTACATCAAATGTTTTTTGTGCATTTTTACTTGTCATGTGAAGTACTTGTTTATGCCTAGAACCATCACGATATACCGTAATTCCCTTTAGTCCCAATTCATGCGCCAACAAATATGCTGACTTTACGTCATCAGCAGTAACATCATACGGCATATTGATTGTCTTTGCAATTGCATTTCCAATCCAGCTTTGCCAAACACCTTGTGCCATGAGATGATCTGCCCAGTGAATATCCATTGCAGTGACAAAGACATCTTGCATCCATTGTGGAATTTCATTCAGTCCTTTCAATGACCCGTAGTTATCTGCAATCTTTGCGAGGAGTTCATCACTATACAATCCGTGTTCTTTTAGAGTTTGTTCGACGATCTTGTTGGTATAAAAGAATCTGCCTACTGTAACTCTCTTCTCAAAGACAAGGGCGAATGCTGGCTCCATTCCGTTTGAACAGTCAGCTATCATAGATAATGTCCCTGTTGGTGCTACTGTAGTAGTTAATACATTTCTAATTCCGTGCTTTTTGATTTTCTCAATTAAAGCATCCCATTCGTAGGAGTGTGATTCTTTTGGCTTTTCATAGTATCCAGCAATAGGAATCTTTCCTTCAGGATATTCAGTTTTTGAACATAGTGGGAATTCGCCACGAGATTTTGCGAGTGCGACACTTTCTTCCATCGAATAGTATGTTAGGGCTTCAGATAGTTTTGATTGAAGATCATATCCTTCAGGGGAATTGTATGGAATCTTTAATTTGTATAACAAATCTGCAACACCCATTACGCCTAATCCAATTCTACGAGATTCTTTTGATGCAACATCGATCTCAGCTACAGGATAATTATTCACGTCAATAATGTTATCCAAGAATCTTGTTGTTTTTCTGATTGTTTCTTCATATCTTTGCCAATCAAATTCATATTCGCCATCTGCTTTTCTTTTTACAAGATTTACTAGATTGATAGAACCTAGGTTGCATGATTCGTATGGGTAAAGGCTTTGTTCACCACATGGATTTGTTGCTCTTAATGGAGCTTGTCTTGCTTTTGCAAATACATTGTA
>JAQBBT010000197.1:0-3349 GCA_032125915.1 Nitrososphaerota archaeon | reverse complement strand
GGCGGTACGCGGGGACTCGCGCGTGTCACCCGCGCCCTTCATGCGAGCGCGCGGCGGAACGACTCGAACAGGCGATCGAGGTCCGCGCTCTGGATGTCGCCCATGTTGGCGATCCGGAAGATGTCGGCGGCGAGGTGTCCCTGCCCCGCGTAGATGACGAAGCCATCGCCAATATCAAAAAGGAGGCAATTTGGATTATAAAATGAGGAATTTCAAGCAGTCTTGTCAAAGTATCTGAAAATGAATAAAATTGAGGATTGATTAAAAATATTCCCAAAAGTGTAAAGGGAATTAATTTTGCCATATCTTTCGACAGTTCCTCGTTATAGTATGCTGATATCCTAATTGCAATAATCAAACCACTAGATACAAGAAAAATTGTTTCAGTGGGCATGTTTTGAACAAGCAGGAACATAAATGACGAGTATCCCAAAAACCAGAGGAATATTACAAACGGAAAAATAAATAATTTTGTTGCAATAAATGCAGCAGTTCGTGGCGCAACAGATTTTCTTTGGCCACTTGATTTGAATGTCCTTTGAGCAATTTTTTTCTCAAGGTTGAAGGAAAAAATATCACGTCTTGAAAGAAATTTGTAAAAATGATATACAAATATTCCATAAATCACCATACCTATTGAAAACCCAATAAGATCATAGATTGAAGATTCAGAAATTACATCTTGGAATATCTCATTAAAGAAATCAAGCAAAATAATTCCTGAATCCTGAGGATTTTCAGAAATTTTATTTAGGATATTGCTTTTTGGAAAATTTTCATTTAGTTGAGATTCTATTTTTTAGTTTCTGTGATTAATTTTCCTTCCGATTGAAGGACCTGGAAACTATTCTGATGGGTAAATTCTGATGTTACAGAGTATACTATTGGAGAGAGTATAATCAAGATTACGATCAAAAAGAAGATGTGTTTTTTCATTTCAAAATCCCCACCCTGTGAATGGTTTTTTATTCCGAAAAATTTGGTAAAATAGGTCATTTGTCGGATTCACCCACGATGTCGCCTACAATTTCTTCAATTAGATCCTCAATGGTGATAAGGCCTTCCAAATTCTCATCTTCATTTAGAACAATAGCCATATGATCAATATTCTTTTTTAGTTCAATAAACAAATCGCTGATTTTCTCATTTGAAAAAATGAAAAATGGTTTTCGAGCAATATTTCTGACTATAGTTTTACTATATTGTTTTTCAGGTAGTCTTGCAATGTCCCATATGTGTAAAATTCCAACAATATTTTCAGGATTTGACGAAAAAACAGGGATCCTAGAGAACCCTCTTTTTTCAATTTGGGGGAAAACATCAGATAGTAAACAATCGCCATTTAATGAAAAGACATTTTTTTTAGGAGTCATTACATCCGCAATTGGTTTGTCATCAAATTCAAGGGCTTTTCGTACTAGCGAATGTTCTTCTTGTTCAATAGCTTTGTCGGATAATCCTAAATCGATAACTTCCTTGATGTCTTCTTCAGTAATTGGTTTGGGATATGAATATCCCCCCACTAGTTTTAAAAATACTTTTGTAATATATTCTAAAAATAAAACAAAAGGATACATCACATAAGAAAATGCAAGAAGAAAACTGCTAAAACGCAATGCTACTTTTTCAGGTTGAATATTCGAAAAAGTTTTGGGAAATATTTCCCCAAAAACCAATATTACAAAAGTCATTATTCCAATGGCAATGCCCACTCCTTGATTCCCAAATAATTTGATAGCAACATCTGCGGACAACACTGAAGATGCTACATTTACCAAAGTATTTCCTAGATTTACACTAGCTGTCATTCTACTTGGATTTGATTTTAATTTAAAAAGAGAAGATGACCCACGAACTTTTTTGCGGTAAAGTCTCATTACTTTTGAACGCCTGGTCCCAACAATGGCAATTTCAAGTCCGCTAAAAAGTGCGTAAAAGCAAATTAGAATTATTATGGCAATAATTTCGATTTCAACATATTCCGCCATAAAATCACCTGCCTTGTTAGAAGTTAACTGTTAAAAGTTATCTGTCCAGCCTCTTTGTAACAGAATTTCTCCAGTAGATTTAGTCAAACAAACTGCTTTACCATTGGAGTTTTTCATGAATAATTTAACCCACTCATTGCACACAACCTCATTTGGTTCAACTCCGGATTTCATCTGTTGTAGTGGAGACTCTATTTCTCTAGGACCCATTCCATATTCAAAGGATAAAAACAAACTCTTTGCACTAGGGCCTGTAATTTTCACAGAATACTCTCCAAAGTCTCGAAACACTCCAATTGTAGGTATGGTTTCAGTAAATCTTGTAGAGTTTACCAGGGGTATCTCTTCATGATAAACGGTGATTCCTTTTGGCGAAATAACATCTAAGGATATTTGATATAGCTGATTTGGATTTTTGATTTCTCCAGAGATAACAATCTCCTCACCTCGTTCATAAAATTTCTTGTCTGTAACTCCAGACATTTGATTAATCAAAACTTGTTTTTGCGGAACAGTTTTTCCAATAACCTCGACCCCCACAACTTTGACTTGTTGCGTAGATTCTTCCAGTATCACAGTTAGACTAGTCATGCCATCCATTTTCTTTAATTCATAACCTGTAATCTGTTTGTCATCTCTCCAAACGGATTGAGGATCTTTAATTAAAGCCTCTGGAAGCCTGACCACGAATTTGTCATTGTTTATCTTTCCTGCAAAATTAAAAGTAATCATATTTCTTACGGGATCTACCTCAACATTAACCAGATTCCTTTGAACTTTGTATGCAATATCAACAGGAGATTCAGAAACTTTGTCTCCTACATTATGAAATACTTGAAATCCCTCATCAAGATCAACTACATTAACTATTCCAATCATCCAAGGATGTATCGTACAAAAGTATTTGATTTCACCAATAAACTGTTCATCAAACCTCAAGGTAAATTTATCTCCAGGTTTTAGATGTCCACTATCAAAAACTCCCGTTGGACCTGATTCCAATGTGCCAGAAGTTACAGTATGAGATACAGTATCTGCATTTCCCCATTGCACAGTATCTCCAGGTCTCAGAGAAATTTCAGAGGGCGTAAAATGTGCAGGAGTTGTAGGTTCAGCAACACCTGTGGGGATATTTACTTCCCATGTTTCAGCAAAGGCATAATCAGCAACAGGTATCAGAAATAACCCAAACAATAGAAAATAAATTAAATTTCTCATATTTTTTCTTGATTATTAGGTATTTGATGGATTCACACAATTCTCAGTTTTGAGATTTGTGTCCAATTTGATTTCAAATGAAATTAATGAACTATCAAAAGTGAACAATCAGCATTTCTAGACACGCTTTCCACAGTACTGTA
>JAQBBT010000196.1:0-6159 GCA_032125915.1 Nitrososphaerota archaeon | reverse complement strand
ACAGCTAATACTACTCCAACTGCATATCATCTCGACCAATCTCCTCAAAATGTTGTTTCACCTGATGACAGCGCCATACACACCACCATGGCACATTACAATACACCACAGAATTGTCTGTCACTTACAGCTAATACTACTCCAACTGCATATCATCTCTACCAATCTCCTCAAAATGTTGTTTCACCTGGACGGACTACCTAAATTTTGTCTGTATGGAAGGATTCAAACAAAATTTCAGCATAAAGTTTTGAATAATCTCCTGTTTTCAGAAAAAATAACAGTTTCGGATAACTTATAAAATATTTTGAGCATCAAACTAACATGGGTCTTTTCAAACGTAACAAAAAGAACTCAGATAATGAAACAAAATGTACTGAGTGTGGTACTGAATTACATGATCCTGAGCGTCTAAAAAGACACATGAAAAAAGCTCATGGAAACGTCCCAGCAAAGAAACTTGATCCATCTTCTGGTGACGGTGGTACTTGGTAATTTTGGAACTTAATTATAGTCAAAAACTTGCATTGGGCTTTGGCGGGGCCTTTATTGTTGCAGGAATTGTTTTATCTACTATAATATTTCCCTTTTGGAATTTTATTCGAGAGGATGTCTATGAGGATGTAGAAATTCTAGCCAATGATGATGGGCTTTGTTATGTGGAAACGCAAGACAATATCCCAAAAACCATTGAAAATTGTAGTTTACAAAAAGGAGATAAAGCAACTATAATATTTGGACATGGCCTTGCTTGGGCAACAATCGTAGAGCCATAATAACTGAACTTTATATCTAAAATGTATCCTAAAATAACATGGATTGTGTTTTTTGCAAAATATCTAGTGGCCAAATCCCAACCAAAATAATAACAACAACAAAAAATTCAATGGCATTTTTAGATGCGTTCCCTCTAACTAGAGGTCATACCTTAGTAATCCCAAAGAATCACCATGAAAAAATTCAAGATATGACTCCTGAGGAAAACTCTGACTTGTTTTCAACAGTGCATAAAATAATTTCTAAAGTTGATAAATTAACTGGAGCGACATTAATTGCAATACATAATGGACGAGAAGCAGGTCAAGAGATCCCACATGTCCATGTACATTTAGTTCCAAGAAGTGCTAATGATTCTGGAGGTCCTATACACTGCTTGTTTGATTCAACCTTGAATGTTTCAGATTCAGAATTAAATAAAATATATGAAAAATTAAAAGATTAGCTAAAAAGGATATAGTTTCTCATGAGTATCTTTGTTTTCTACACTGATGGCCTTAGTAGGACAAGTCTCAGCTGCACTCATTATCTTATTTACCCCTGCTCCATTTTGATTAATTACTGATGATTTCGGGTTCATTCTTGAGTTTTTATTAATTAAGAACACATCTGGCGCTATAGTTTCACAACTGCAACATCCTATGCATAAACTTTCATTAACATCCACAAATAGATCTGGTTGAACTTTTGGCTCTTTGGCTTTGTCAAACTCTCCATTTTTTCCATCAGGTGTAATTCTAGCGTTGTATTCTTCCCAAAAGTTTCTTACATATGCTTTCCAAAATTCAGGATCTCCTTCTTCAAATTCTCTAGTAAATCTACCCCAATCTTCTTCTGGAATGTCTCCTGGTTTTTCTCCTGGAGGTGAACCCCATTGAGGTTTTCTTTTAACATTATCTGTCTTTTTTGAAGGATTTGAAATTGTTGTCTTTTTTCCTTCTGCATAATAATTTTTTATGGTATTGTATGCCTCTGTTATTTTTTTAAATTGAATTCCCTCTTGTTCACCGGTATTTTTGTCAGGGTGAAATTCTAAGGCTAGTTTTCTATATGCTACTTTAATCTCTTCAAACGAGGATTCAGAGTCTACATTTAGCGTTTTTAATGCTTGGTATGTATTCACTAAATCTCCTATCTTTGTTATCCGTTAAAAACAATTATTAGCAAAATTCAAATTTATTCTAAAATTATCTCGTCTTCTGTTTTCCAGGCAGGATCTACAATACACAAGAACCTAAGATCTAATGTACCAGTATTTTCTATGAATTGCTCAGACATTGGCGGAACATATATCGAATCATCTTTTTTGACGCTAAATGATTCATCATTTATCCTCAAATTTCCAACACCTTCTAAAATATAGTATATTTCTGAGGATTGCAATTTGTGGCGAAGTGATCTTTTGCCTTGTTTTATTGTAAATTCAGCCAAGCTGAATCTAATTCCATTTAGTGTATTGTGAGGATGAAAGTATTGTTTTATTTTCGTTCCTTCATTCCCATCGGTTGATGGTATTTCAGAATTTTTTTGAATGGACATGTAGGTTATACTATTTTTGTCACATTTGATTTAAAGTCTGATTCATACCATGTAGTTTTGTATTCGGAATTTTTTGTTGGTAAAATATTAACTGCAATGTGTGAGAATGTCTTTTTTTTACTCACAGAACCATGCGCATGTAGTGTTTTTGCCGGAATGTATACTGTATCTCCTTCTTTTAGACTAATTTTTTCAGTTCTTTTTATTTTAAAATTAGTTTTACTTGTGCCATATTTCCTGAAAATCTCAAGATTTCCTACTCCTTTGGTGGCAATTAGTACTTGATTTCCATTATGTACATGAAGTTTAGTTTTAGCACCGTTGTGGAAATAGACATGATAGATCCCTTGCTCTTTTGACTTTATCTTGGACGACACATCTTTCATGTGTACTCTGGCAGTAAACCATTCTGGATTAATTTTTCTTTGATCCCCTGAAGAGTAAATATTTGATTTTTTCATTTCTATATTCTTGCCAGTATTTTCTTTTTCTTTTCTTGAAATTCTTTTTCAGTGATTACCCCTGATTCTTTTAACTTGCCTAATTTTTCCAGTGTTTTCAAATCTCCTTCTACATTTGATGTGGCACTTTTTGCAGCTAAAAGTCCTTCATTTAATTTAGCGATACCTTTTTTCTTTAATGATTCACTTTCTTTTTCAGCTTTTCTTCTTAATTCAAAACTAGTTTTTTTTGCCTGACCTGCTGCCATTCCACCAAACTCTACTGCATCATCAAGTATTTCATCTGCTTTTTTGATTCCCTCATCAATTGCTTTATCTGCTCTTTTTAGAAATTTTTCAATATGACCTGTCTTTTTTTTAGTTCCCATGTATTCTAAAACTAAATCTGTTGTTTTATATTTTTCCAAAATAGTAGAAATGATTCATTTGATTTAATAGCAAGATTTTATCATCTATATTGTAATTTTGACACAAAATCATGATGCCAAAACAGTCGTATTGAGAAAAACTATCGATGAAGAAGAAGCATCTGTGATAATTGAGGAGAAGAAAACATCTATTTTCAAATCTTTGTTAACGAAACCAAAAAAAGAGGATGTCCATGTTGATTCCATAAAATTATTCCATGAATGCATGTTGATAGTTTCAGGCAAGTATATCGCTGATTATTATAGAAAAGCGATTCATACAATCTCAGTTGATTCAAACGTACAGGAAATAATTTTTGGCGGTGGCACTTTTCCAATCCAGGAAAAATCTGGGTTTAAACGAGCATTTGTTGGAAACAGAGGAAAAAACAAAATTGATTTACCTCTAGAGGAACATGTGTTTGTAGAGGAAGAAGATGAACTTGTCTTTGATCATAATGGAACTGAGGTTGAGTTTCCATTTAAAATTGATTCCAAGACAATTGAGAATTATCCTGATCAAATTTTAACTGAAAATTCATCAAACGTAAAAAAATCCCAAATAACTTATGATTCTGCAATAAATTTACTAAATGAATCCCTAAAAAAACCATTAGAGTCTGATATTAGAAAATTAAATGATGAATTTGTTTTAAAAGAAATTAAACAAGTTTATGTTCCAATCTATGAAGCGAGACTCACAGGTCCTAAAAATAAAGTAGGGTTGCTTCGACTAGATGCTGTAAGAAAAAAAATCCTCTAAAGTTTAACTATTTTTCGAAATTGTTCGTTGTCATGTAATTTTTCAAATATTTTTTCTTTTTTAGCCCACTCTCTAATGGTTTTGCTGTTTAGTAGAATTGCTTTTTTTAACAGCTCAATTGCCTCTACATAATTTCCCAAGGCCGCCTGGCTTCTTGATTTTGCGTAAATAATATTTGCATTGTCTTTGTTTTTTGATAAAATCTTGTCAAAAATTTCTATTGCCTTTTCATGTCTTTCCAATTCTGCAAGCTCTATTCCCTTGTGAAATATAGCATCCATGTGTGTTGGATGTTTTTTGCAAACATTTTCAAAACAATTCAAAGCCTCTTCATGTTTTTTTATTTTTCCCAGAATTACTCCTTTGTAAAATATTGCATTTGATTTTTTTGAATCCGCAACGATTGCCTTGTCTAGAAATTTTAGGGCTTCGTCATGCTCTTGTAGTCTGTCAAGCAAAACACCTTTGTTAAAATACGATGAACTATTTTTTGGGTCTGCCTTTATTGCCTTCTCGTAGCATTCATTTGCAGCCTGAGTGTCACCCATTTCGGCCATCGCTATTCCTTTGTTGTTGTACGCTTGTGAATCACTTGGATTAATCTCTAAGAGTAAATCAAAGCAAGTTACTGCATCACTGTATTTTTTAATTTGGTTTAAGGCCATGCCCTTGTTGTACAGGGCAGATATGTTTTTTGGGTCTTGTTTGATTATTTTGCTGAATAATGTAATTGCGCCCTTTGGTTGGTTTCTCTCAATTAGTGACATTGCATGATACATCAAATCTTCTGAATCTTCTTTTGAACCAAAGAGCCCCATGGTTTCTCTCAACTGATATCTGTAATGAAAGTTTAGATTTGTTTTTCTTGAAATAAAAAACTCTGTTCAATTGTACGGAAGTTTAAATACATATGTCCTTCAAGAAATACTCTACTTGTACAGAAAATCGATTGTTACCTTGATGATTCTTTTATTAATCCCAATTTCCAATTTTTCTAATATTTACGGACAATCCGAATTTGATTCAACTGCAATGGGATTGCAAATGCCTACAATAACAATGAATCCAACATCAGGACAACCTGGATCAGAAATTGAAATTAAAATTACAAACATGCCTTCTACTCCAGACGATATTGATCCCAGAATTGAATTTTTTGTTTTCTTGCCATTTCTTTCTGCCATTGGAAATAACGTTCCAAACAAATGTGCGGGTGAAAGTTGTTTTGCTTTGTATTCCTTTGATGATGTGGGTGCAAACAAGTTTGCTCCCAAAACTATAACTTTTACATTGTTTAGTACCACCAATCCAAAACCCGTAGTTGAAGCAGGCTTGCAGAAATCTGTTTGTGATCTTAAGATCAATGGACAAACAACTGAAAGATACGGAAAAGCGTGTATTGACCTAGATCAACCACTTGGAGATTATGATTTAAAATTTGGATGGGGTGTTGACCTCTCAGATAGTTATGATATAAGAGAAACTTTGACCTTTACTGTTCTTGAAAAACAATTTGTTCCAGAACAAATACAACAAGATGAAGATGAGTTTGTAATTGAACAATTCGAAGAGGGAATAATTTCAGAGTCAGAGTTTAAAAAAAAGACTTACGGAATTAGGATATGATGCCGAAGAGATTCGCCAGGCACAAGCATTAATTGGAAAGCTAGAACATCAAAAAGGATTTCAAACACCTCTAAAAGGCCCTATCTCAGTTCAAGGGACGGATTTTGAATTAACATATGCTATTTCGGGAGGTGTGATTAAACAAGTCATTCCAGACATGGAGGCCAAATCTTTGATTGTACAAATTGATTCTGTTTCTAATGGAACCTTGGCAATTAAACTCCCTCGAGAAGTTATTGATGCAAAATTTGGCGATGATGATGATGACTTTTTTGTAGTGCTTGATGGATTGGAGATAGACTTTGATGAGACAAAAACTGGAAATGAAAGAACAATCACAATAGAGTTTCCTGAAGGTACTGAAGAGATAGAAATTATTGGTACATTTATTGTTCCAGAATTTGGTACAATTGCAGCTTTGATTTTGGTGGTATCAATATTTTCTGTTGTACTAGTATCCAAAAATAAATTAGAATTTTATAAATTCTAAATCCTATTGGTTTAGGGATTTGAATTTCTTTATGGCCTCTTTTGCCATGTCTTCTTGTTCTTGAGCTGAAGTTTTAGTAGGATCTTCAGTTGCATA
>JAQBBT010000195.1:0-8520 GCA_032125915.1 Nitrososphaerota archaeon | reverse complement strand
TACTTCTGGTTTGTTTTAGCAACGTTTTTTCTTGTTGTTGTGTTTGTATACGAAACATGTCGTTTTTATGCTGTCAAGTTATTTAAACTGGTGGTAAATTTAGTTACTAGTGCCAATTTAGGAACTACCTGAATTGCTATTCCTAAAGAATTAAAAAAATTAGCACTATGAGAAATATTTAGCACTTGTATAAATAATTGAAATCAAAAAATTTTGCATGCAAGAAATTATCTACATAATTGGAGCTGGTATAGGGGGTTTGACTACAGGGGCAATGCTTGCAAATGAAGGGAATTCTGTAAGGATTCTTGAAAAATCCTCTCAACTAGGAGGCAGAACTGCTTCAATGAAGTTTAGAAATCACATTTTAGACAATGGCTTTCACATAATGCCTTTTTACAAAAAATCTGCAATCTTTACCATTTTAAAATCTCTAGGGATAGAATCCAGGCTTAAATTAGCCAAAGTAGACAGTATTGCATTTCATTCTAACACAGGATTCCATAAATATCCAAAAGGAATGGGGGATTTACTAAGGCTTTCATTAATTCCTTTAAAGAGTAGATTCAAGCTATTGAAAATTCTGCTTCCAATGGCATTCACTTCAATTGAAAAAACCGAGGAATGGGATGAACTTTCTCTAACTGAAATTACAGAGAAATTAGATCCTGAAACAAAAGCATTTTTTGAGGCAGTCTGTATGTTGGCATTTGCAGATACTGCTGATCATATTTCCTTAGGAGAATTTGCAAGAACTATAATTCGTGCAAATCCTTTCAAAGGAGGTACTAGCGAATTTGCATATCCTGATAAAGGAGGGTACGATTCAATTTCAAAAGTGTTGGCCCGATTCATTCAAGAAAAAAATGGAACAATTGAGCTAAATTCATCTGTAAAAAAAATTGTGTTAAATGATTCGAAAGTAACAGGAATAATTACTACCGATGATATTTTTATTCCAACAACCTGCGTTGTTGTCTCATATCCTGCTTATATGGCCATTAATCAGTTATTTGAAAAGAATGTTTTTGAGGAACATTTTATTAAAAAAATTAACAGACTGAATAAAAAAACAGCAGTAGTAGAAGTGCATTTTGCATTAAGTTCTCAAATTGATTCCAGACAAGTAGTATTTCCAGTAGGGGATAATTATACCACGAAAGGAATATTTTTCATTTCAAACATTACACCATCCGTTTCGCCTCCAGACGAACATTTGATTATTGCAGGTACACCAGTAGAATCTTCAGTAGCCAGTGATTCTAAACAAATTCGAATTATTGTGGAAAAAATGAAAAAAGAAATTACTTCAATTTATCCCCAGTTTGAATCATCTCTACTATGGGAGCGTCCAATGGCATGGACATTAGTAGAATCAGTAGCCAAAGAACCAGGACTAGTATGGAAGTCAAAAATGCCCCATCAGATTCCAAATATCGAGGGGCTGTTCTTTGTTGGAGATTCTACAGTTAGTTACGGAATAGGCACAGATTCTGCTGCACATAGCTCAATTCTATGCCTTCCTAAGATTCAAGCATATCTTAAAAATAATTTAGAAAAATCATGCTGCCCTTAGAAGTTTGGGTATTTCTTCAAGACTGGAATCTGCTATTACGGTAGCATCAAATTTTGGAATTTTTTTGGCCTGCATTGCAAAACCTCCAACAAAAATTGGAATATTAAATTCATCCTTGATTTTTTTCACCAGTCTTTGTCCAGCAGAAAGATTATCTTCTAAGGTAATTGATAAAAATACTACATTAGGTTTATTATTATTAATAAAACTCAGAATTGATTCAGTAGGCATAGATGTTGACATGTTATACACTTTGAATCCTTTAATTGACAAATAAGTTTCTAGCACATCACATCCTAGATGATGTTCTTCACCAAGAGGAACACAAATTAAGATTTTCTTTTTACTTGCATTTCCTGTTACTTTGTCCATAATGATTTTAACAAGAGTTTGTGCCACATTACTTGCTACATGTTCTGTTGCAATACTAATTCTTCCTGTAGCCCAATCATCTCCAATCTTATACATGACTGGTTTGAGGATTCTATCGAAAAAATCAGGTGCATTAAAAATTTTAATGTAATCCTCATAAATTTTTAAGGATGACTGAATGTCACCTTCTGTTAATTTTTTAAATAATTGTTGCTTTGATCTTTGTGAGGCTTCTTCTCTTTTTTTAATATCCTTTGGATTATACTTTGCTAAGGCAGATAATATTTTGGGATCATTTCTATAATCTACAGGTATGTCGTCTCTTACAATATCTTCTGCCTTTCCCAAGTACTTTACAATCTCTTGTTTGGAAGTACTTCTTTTTGAATCCCAAACACTTTTGACAAGATACAGGTATTGATCAGATTTAACTTTCTTAGCTCTAAGATAAACCATAAATTTTTAAATTTCCTGAAGTATTTAACTAATGCTAATTAAATGCCATAGTGCCTATTTTGGGTGATCTAAATAAAATATAGTCATAAAAAATACTAGTTTTACCACTAGTTACTAATTTTATCACCATCTTAAATAATTTAAAACCCAAAAATATCCATGATGCCCAAATTAAACTATCAAGAAAAAAATGATGAACCATTAGTTTGCAAAAATATCCATATTAGAATTTGCACTGTTTGTGGGGATGACCGAATAGAATCTTTTGAGTTTGGAATATCATGTGAAGAATGTGGAAGTTTACTGGTGAGATTATAATGTTAACTGAACTTTTTCATCAAAAAAATTGTAAGAAAAATAACTTAATTACAGATTTATCTACTGGTGAGATTGCCTGCAGTAATTGTGGTGCAGTATCCGATGAAAAATCAGTTGACCCAGGACCTGAAAATTCTATACAAACAAAAGAAAATTATCTTACATCTCCTCGAGTAGGACAAAAAATGTCATTAAAAATGGCAGATATGGGGCTCTCCACATTAATCGAATCAAAAAATAAAGATGTAACTGGAAAGACCCTCTCAACTGAAAATCGTAGAATGTTTTATCGATTACGCATGTGGGATAGAAATAGTCGTTACGCAAATACCTCACAATCCTACCAAAAGGCCTTTATTTTGCTTGATGCAATCAGAACAAAACTAGGATTACCTGAATCAGTGGTAGAGCATACTGCATATCTTTTTCGAAAGATTTCAGGAAAAAAATTACTTAGTGGACGTTCAACCGTTGGCATTATTTGCGCTACAACATACATTGCCTGCAGATTAACAAACACTCCTAGGTCTTTACAAGATGTAGCTTTGGCAGGAAACATTAAAAGAAAAACCCTACAGAGTGTCTACCGATTCCTTGTAAGAGAGTTAGATATCTATCCAGATACATACAGTCCTCATGAATTTGTCTCAAGAATTTCAAGGGCAATTCACGCATCTGAAAAAACAGAGAGGGTAGCCTTCAGCATTGTTTCATTATGTGAAAAAAAGGGAATATCTGCAAGCAAAAATCCATTGTCAATAGCATCAGCTGCTGTTCGCTTGGCAGTGATGAAAAACGATGAAAAAGTTTCACTGAGAAAAATTTCAGAAGCCTCAGGGATTAGCACGGTAACAATCAGAGAGAGAGCAAATGAGATCAAAAACGGTCTAGGAGGTGAAATTTAATGGGTAGAACATGCAGAAATATCTGCCTAATGCACAAAGCAGAAGCAGTTCCAAATAAAATAAGATATCAAATTGGCCAGAAACGGTGTACATTTTGTGGAATTTTCCTATCAATAAAAGATTCAAGATGCATCTGTTGCAAGGCAGTCTTGAGAACTAATGCCAGAGGTAAGAAGAGTTAGAATTCACCTTTGAGTTATGCTGGGAATTTTTTCCTACTGACAAAAAAATTGGAATTGAGAATAACTTTAACTTTTCAAAAAAATATTTGTTTTGAAAATCTAAACATGATTCATTTTTTTATTTTCACATGCTAAAAGAAATTCACCTAGAATCTTGTTTACCTGTTTTTTTATAAAATATCTAAAAATGGAAAATGGCCTAAAAATTCCTTTAAATTGTAAATTTACCTTAATAGTTACCTTTGTTCCATTATCAGAAATCTCATAAAACTCTAGGAATGAAGAATTACGCAAGGGGCCTGTTAGAAGGTGTATTTCATGGATATCTGGTTTTTTTACCACATGTTTTGTTTGTGTTTCTAGGATTTTACCCAGGAAAGAAATTTTTTCTGTAACAAAATATTCTGAATTACGTGATTTAGTTATTTGTAAAGATTTGAAATATTTGGGTAGTAATTTAGAAAATCTTTCAATATCTGTGCTAATATCAAAAATTACATCTCTTTTCAGGTTTGAATAACGAACTAATTTTATTTTTAACATGATATTTCGTTTGGAGAAAGATTCTCTTGAAGATTTGTTTTTGTAATTTTGAGTTCAGGATTATTTCTTTGAATTAGTTGATATATCAAAATCAAGGCTTTTTTGACAGAGTTGGTTTTTTTAGGATCAGTTAATGGAAATAATCTAACAGTACTTTTTTTATTATTTGTCAATACCTGAATGAAAAATTCCTGATGAAATTCATCTATCACCACCACTGAAAACAATGCACTTTGATTATTGGAATTAAGGAACATTTCTTTAATTTTTATTAAAGATTTAGATTTTATAATAATTGGGACAAAGTTTTTGCTAATTTTTTTAAAATCTATTTTACCTTCAAATACTATATGTGGCATTTTTTCTTACATCTCCAGTTATTTTCCACCATAGTAATCATTCAGAAAATAATTTCTTCTTGTAATCTTCAACTAGTATGCTGAATTTGCAACTTTTGCAGGCTAGGAAATCTTTGTATCTTGGCCCAACCAATGCAGTTACTAATTCCAAATAAGGTCTAGAGCAATTTGGGCAATTTACTGCCAAATGTTTTTTGTTCGTATATTGTAATTTCATGATATGTTTTTGTCAAAATGATATTTAATTAATGCCAACTTTCTATTCTAGTGGTAATTTTTATCTCAAATAATTATGTCCAAAATTTTCAAAGCACTAAATTGGCACTAGAGAATTTTTCATTTTTTCATTAAATACTAGAACATCATTTTCAACATATGCAAACAACAAAAGTGAACAGAATTGGATTAATTCAAGGATATGAAACAAACAAAGTAAAAGAAACTTTGGATTTAGTTTTGCGTCAAAGAAAAAATGAATTTACAGAATTAGCTAACGCTTTGAGGATTCCAACAAATTCCGAAGAATGGGAAATAATTATTTTAAAATTCTGTTTAGATTTTGAGGATTGTTTTGAAATTTGGACCGGAAGAGAAAAGCCTGATCAAAATAAAACTTTGAAATGTATGACCATTATGCGAGAAATAGCTCAAGGAGGTAAGACTGTAACTGAAATTGCCCACATACAGACTATTGCCAATACCATATATCACGAATTTCATAACATTTATGGAAGAATTTGAGATAATTAATCACCAAAAAAGCACACTAAACAATACAATTACATCCTTTTTGTTTTAAAATTTGAATTTGTCTAGATGGGGAATCTATGAAAACATTTTGTTTTGATTTGCCAACCGCTTTTCTTTTGTCTAGGGGACTTTTGTGAACATACCCTCGATTATTCATTTCATTAACCAAATCATCATGCCTTCTATACATTGCATTTAATTTTCCTATCCACCGTAGTGTTTCAGGATGTTTTGAGTATCCTTTTTTCGTCTCGGTAATTACTGCCCAAATTGCATGAAGTTCTCGGTGTTCTCCTAACAAATGATTTCTGCATAGTTTTTTTGGAGGAATGTCCCAAATTCTCATAAATTTAAAACCTAATTATTCAATAAAACATTTTTAAAAACAATCTACTAGTGCTAAATTATTATAAGATTCAGTGTTCCAAGATTTTTTACAGTTGTAACAATGTTTTCTCCATACTGCCTGACCGCTCTCATTTTTATTCAATCCTAAATTTGCAAAGTCTTTAGAACCACAAGTAGGACATCCTTCATCTTTTACCATTTCAAATATCCTTCATTCTTTTAGAATAATCATAGTTGAAAATTTTTTGTGGAGAAATTTCTATTGCTACTTCTGTTTTTGAGTTATTCTTTAAGAAACTAGATAACATTGATTCTTTATCTCCTAGATACTTTTGAATTAGGATTGCAAGAATCTCTTGCCCCTTCTCATCAAGAATTTCTACAGTTCCTTCTCCACGAGTTCCCTTATAGGGGGGTTTATCACCTGCTATCTCAAATCCACATAAAGGATTTTTTTGAAAGTATGACACAATTTTTGCTGATTTTTGAGTAGCACAATAAATTTTACCATCAATCTGAATATACCATAAAGATACTATTGAGGGCACACCGTTAGGTTTGATACAAGCAAGTCTTATGGGTATTTTTGAATCATACACCAATTTGTTGTTGTTTTCTCTATCTAATTTTTGCATTTTCCATTTCCCAAATTTGTTTTATTAAATTATTTTCAAAACAAAAATTACCAAACAAATTTTGAGAGATATTTTCAATTTTTGTCATAATAATCTCTCTAGTGTTTTTTTACCCGCAATAATCCATGCATTCCAATGTCTCTTTGCAATGATTATTTTGAATTCATTCTTTATTACGTAATCTTGTTTCATAAATTCAAATTGAGTTTTTAATATAATAACAGTGCTCAAATCCTATACTAGTGCTAATTCCAATATTTTTTATCTTCATTAAAATACTAATTTTCAAAAATTAAATTATGAAAAAAATTGTAATCCTCCTTTTTGTTATGGTTTTCATTGGAACAAGCCCTGCTTACGGTCACAAATTAATCAGTCATGATAATACCCATAGAAGTTTTGATTCGGCTCTCCAAATTCCAGATCATAAGATTTCTTGGGCGATTTATGAAGATCTAGGCGCAAACGAAGCAAAATTTTATTCATTTGATGCAAAACATGGGGATTCACTTTATACAAGCATCGTTATTCCTAAAATTAGTGGTTTAGAGGAGTACTCCCCAACACTGGTTTTGGTTGGCCCTGGAATATTTGAAAATGACCCAATTTCCTTTGACACCCAATTAGGAGCTGAAAAATATTACTTTGATGGAAAATTTCCAGGTAGAGAATTCTATGAACCATTCGGACAAGTAACCTATTGGGAAAGACAAGAAGTTAAAACTGAAATTATTGCTGACGGCCAATATTATATTGTTGTAATGGATGAAAAAAATCAAAGTGGAAAATATAGTTTGGCAATTGGAACAATTGAAGACTTTACAGGAGAAGATTTTTTTACAATTTTACCAAAAGCATGGCTTGACACAAAACTGTTTGTAGATGACTTCACATCTATTGGGATATTAATTGCAATCTTGTTTGCTATCCCAACAATTCCAGCCTTAATTATTATCAGAAAAGGAAAAAGACTATACAAATTATCTTGAGACATGGTAAGTTTTTTGGCACTAGAGCGAAAATAATCCGTTCCTTATATTATCTGAAAACTAATATGAAGTGAGGAAAAATGCAACAAACAACACAAAAAAAAGCACCATGGCTAAAATTTATTGCAATTTTGGCTGTCGCAACTTCAGTAACACTAGTCTTTACAATAACTCCTTGGAATCTAGTTCCAACTCTAGTAACTGAAAATGTAACTGTCATTGCGGTAACAGATTATGGCTGTGTTGGAGAATCTATTTTGGGAATTTCCGTTGTTGTTTCTAACTGTGAAGCAAATGTTGGAGATGTAGTTTCTGCAACATTTTACATCCCAGCCATGAAACAAAATGGATACTATGATAGAATTGAGGATAAACTAAAAATGGTAAATCCTTAATATCTATTTTTTTAATTTCATAATTTCTAAAAAATAATGTAAAATTTGAATGAAGAAGAATTGGGAATTTTTTACATCTATGCCAATCATGTAGAAAAGAGAATTAGCACTAGAAATATAAGTTACCACTATGTTATATACTAAAAACCAATCACAAAGGTATGAAAACAGAAACAGAACCAATGAGTGGAAAAAAACTCTTTGGGATAGTGGCAATAGTTATGGTGGGAGCCGTAACTGCTGGTCTCGTACTCTTTACAGATTTCTTGTAAGAGTAATTTCTTTTTTTATTTTTTAGTAATTATTTTCACGCCTACCTACATCCATTTTTATCCCCAATTTGGTAGGTGAATCCCCGCAGATTCAGGGCTAAAGAATGGAATTTACAGTTTGGGTAAATTACCTGATTTATCTAAATTAGATTTACACACTTTGCAATACAATCTAATTTCTTTTGATGGGAATTCTGCTCCACAATTTTTACATGTGTACAACTTTTCATCCATGGTTAACGTGATGTGAATAGTAATATTAAATCCTCACAGTGTGGATTCTAAATGGAATCTTTTTCTATCCCCAAAAATGGTTCAAGCCTCTAAGGATTCATTACTAGAATTTGGAATTATTTTTTGGGAAGATTACACAATGCCTAGAAAAACAGGTTCAGATTCAAACGCTCTGTCTGCGACATA
>JAQBBT010000194.1:0-2595 GCA_032125915.1 Nitrososphaerota archaeon | reverse complement strand
CTAGACCATGTAGGTACCTTAAAGAATTCATTTGAGTTTTGGGAGGGTCAGGAATTAATAATTAATGAAAGAAAAGCCAAAGTTGATTTTGAGATAATTAATGAAAAGCAGGAGGCAAATGTTTGGATTACATGGGTGATTCGAAATCTAGGGGATGGAGTTTTAGGTCATGCACATTTAGGAAAAGGCGTAGTAGAAGTTACCTTGGGGGATTACAACTGTGATGGTAGTTTTCAGTTGTATGATGTAAAAAGTGTCGAGAATATTATGACTCATGAATTAGGACACACAGTAGGTCGACCTCATGTAGATGAGTCAAATAACATAATGTTTCCATCAATGTCACCAAAATATGCATATTGTTTACTGAGTTGATAAATTTAATTGAAATTAACTCAAATTTCTGACTCGTGAAAATTTTCAATTTTTAATTAAAAATATTGTAATATTTTCTTGTTTCACAAAATCAAAACAAATTAGCTTAACCTACACACCAATAACCGGTAGAAACTATGTAAAACTGATAATAACTAAATTTCTGATTTTACAATTAACATGTTAAAAAGCACAGTAATTTCCAGACCAAAATGTCCATCATGTGGAGATAGAAAAATGGTAACTGACCAAAATACAGGGGAATTATTTTGTGGAAAATGTGGGTTTGTAGTAACAGATAAAATTTCAGATACAGGTGCCGAGTGGCGCTCATTTTCAAACGATGAAACAAACAGAACAAGAGTAGGTGCAGGGACATCTTTGACCATGCACGATATGGGGCTATCCACAATAATTGGAACTCAAAACAAAGATTCTACTGGAAAACCATTAACTTCTGCCATGAAGAGTTCAATTGAAAGATTAAGAACATGGGACAGTAGAACACAAGCTCATTCTTCAGCAGAAAGAAATCTACGACAAGCACTAAATGAGATGGATAAATTAAAAGACAAATTGGCTCTAACTGATGCAGTTATAGAAAAAGCAGCATACATTTATCGAAAAGCTATGGAAAAAAAGCTAGTAAGAGGTCGTTCAATTCAAGGACTAGTAGCAGCATGTCTTTATGCATCATGCAGAAACACAGAAACACCAAGACCATTAGATGATATTGCAAAAGGGATCAACATTAGAAGAAAAGATGTTGCAAGATGCTACAGATTAATTTTTCGAGAATTAGAATTAAAGATGCCAGTAGTAGATCCAGTTAAGGGTGTATCAAGAATTGCAAGTATTGCAAAACTTACAGAAAAAAGCAAACGCAAAGCAATAGTAATTCTTGAAAGAGCAAAGAAATTAGGCATAGTTGCAGGAAAAGACCCAATGGGCATAGCAGCAGCAGCACTGTATTTGGCATGTATCAGTTCAGGTGAGGTAAAATCACAAAAAGAGATCTCAATTGCATCAGGAGTTACAGAGGTAACAATTAGAAACAGATGTGCAGGGTTGAGACAAATGATTCAATCAGAATAAATTTGTAAAAATAAATTAAAATTACATACTATATTTTGCAAGTCGTTTGTACTCTAATTTATCCCAAGGGTAAACGATGTAGAAATTATTTTTTGTTTTTTTAGCATAGATGAGTTGTTTTGGATATTTTTTTCCACATCGTGCAAACAATGTCACATATACAAAATCAGAGGGATCATCAACTTTGTTGATTATTTTTTTAAAGGTATTTCCAGAATCATAAATATCATCTACAAATATAGAGTCAGAAGAAATTTTTTTTGATCTACTAGTATTGTATCAAAACCTAGATGATCAGCTATTAGTCTTGCTGGAACTAAGCCACCACGGCTAATTGTAGAAATACTTGAAAATTCCCGAGACATTAAAGTTATTTTCTCTGAGAGAATTTTTATTAATTTTTCAACTTCAGTCCAGCTTACTTTTTCAGAGTTTAAATTTTTTTCAACCAAATAAATCCCCTCAATTAATTATTACCAATAAATTAAAACGTGCTCATTTTGTTTTTTAGTGGTTCAATGATTTTTAGAATTTTAAATGGTATCTTTCCAAAATCCAATTCCTTCTCTGATGATACCAAAAGGACATCATCCTGTACCAATGGAAAACTCATCACAATTACTTTTTCTCTATAAGACATTGAAAAATGAACAGGGCCAAATTCATGATCAAACTCATGTCTCATACGTACACGCAATGCCAATTCCATAAACATCATTTCATCTTGTTTTTGTGCTTCAAGTGACATTATGCCTTTTTTCATTCCCCCTGCCACAAGGTGTCCTCTGCTATTGATAATTCTCGCTGACCTCATTTTTGGGTCTAATTTTACGATTTTTTGGCAGATTTTTTCTAGTTCTTCAACGTTCTCCAATTGTATAATTTAACAATCCGATGATCCAGCCGTAACTCACCAGCACGTCGCTGCACCATTTGACGACGCGCGTCGGCCAAGGCAAAACGTGCAACTGCTCCTGGAGGTTCTCCAGCAGCGGCGGCATCACGTAGGTCATCAGAAATGCGGTCGCGGCGATGCCGAACACGACGAGGAACATCGGATACATGAGCGCCGTCAAGACGCGATCCTTGAGTTCTAGCGAGCGTTGATGGAAGGCCGCCAACTGA
>JAQBBT010000193.1:0-10362 GCA_032125915.1 Nitrososphaerota archaeon | reverse complement strand
CTCATAACTCCAATTTCTCTTGTTTTTCCATTTACAAGCATCATCTGAATAGTAACTATTGCAAAGGCTGATGACATCATACCAAAGTATCCTATCAAATTAATCATGGCAATTCCAGATCTAAATCCTGCTAATTGTTCTTCTGCTGATTCTTCTATTGTTTCAGCAACAAAATCATCATTAGGGTATGCAGCTAAAAAGAATTCTTTAACTTCAAATGCTTTGGTGGGATCATTTAGCTTTACCATAAATGAACTAGAGTCTCCTGGTCTACCCATCATATCACGTAAAGTATCAATGTGCATAACTACACTGTAATCCAATCCCTGACCACCGGGGGATTTCACAATTCCAGCAACAGTAAATCTTCTAATTTGATCCTCACCCCATCTATCAACAATAAGGAGTTTTAAACTATCTCCAACTTGCGCACCGCCAAGATCGTTTGCAACATTAGTTCCTAAAACTATGGAGTTACGATTAAGAACATATGTTCCCTCAGATACAGTTTCATGTACTGTCGATGCCCTCACATCTCGTAATGGATCAACTCCCACAACGGGAACTCTAGTTTCTTCAATTAATTTTCCATTTTTTGTCATATTAATTTCAGCCGAAGAGGATATCCGCGGTGTTGCCCCTTGAACAAATGGTATTCGTTCAAACCAATTTGCCAAAGCTAAATCAGACTTGTCGATGTAATCTGCCTCATCAGTTACAAGAATATCTCCATTTCGATAATTGGTAATATCCCGAACAATGGCATCAAACAAACCCTGAAAAATTACAAAATTAACATGAATTACCAAAATTCCAATCGTTACTGCCAAGACTGCACCAATAAGACTCCCTTTTTTGTTAAATAGCATCCTTTTTGCTAAACGTAACCTATAGTCCATAAATAATCTAATTTCTGTCTAATATTTAATGTATTTGTTGTCTAGTATCAATATAACAGACAATTTTATATGGAATAAGTTGTTTCTATATCATATAAGATAAAGTAAGGTACTAAATTGGACAAATCAGATATCAAAATACTAAGTAAATTATTGAATAACTGTAGAGAATCAGATAGACAAATTGGTAAAGAGTTAGGAATTTCTGGTGGTTCAGTTAGAGCACGAATTCGTAAAATGAAGGATGCTCATATTATTGAAAAATTTACCATTAAAGTTGATCCTCCAGTATTAGGACTGGGTGTTTTGTACATTGTTGTATCAGGTCAAAACGTCAAAGAAATTTTAGAGCAAATTAGCCTAGTTGGAAAACCATTTTTTGTTGTCCCATGTATTGGTGGTGTTACTGTTTGTGGAATTGTTGCAAAAGGGAATATGGATGAAAAAATTGAACTTGCAAGTAAATTAATGAAAGATGTTAAATTATTATCAATTTTTGAAGCAGAAAGTCCTGGATTCGATTCTAATTTAACTAAAACTGATTTAGAGATTTTACAACAATTAATAAAAGATCCTCAACAAAAAATTGAGAGTCTATCAAAAAAAACTAGTTTTTCTACAAAAACTATCACAAGATGTATTGAAAAATTAAATGAAAATGAGGGAATTCAATTTACTTTATCTTATGATCCTACAAAAATTAAGGGATTTATTCCACATGTAATACTTACTTGGATTGATGGAAATCTTAAAGAAACCTTAAAGAAAATGGAAAAAAATTTTTCAGAATCTTTTCTACAAATTCCGTTTATTTCAAAAAATCAAATTGTATTATTTATGTACAGTAACGATATTTATGATATGGATGAGTTGACTCAAAAGGTTAGAAATATAGAAAATGTTAAATCAGCAGATTTGTTTATTCCTAAAAAAATAATATTTCTTAATGAATGGCTAGAATTGGCAATAGATGAATCAAAAAATTCCCCAACACTTCATCTTGTATATCAAACAAATTAAATATTATCAAAATTTTAGTTTTGTATGAAACAGAAAAAGATCTTCAAAGGTAAAATTTTAGGTCTTAGTGTTTATGAGGGAATAATTGAAGGGAGAAAAGTAAAACGAGAAATGATCGAACATAGGGGTGCAGCTGCTATGCTTGCTTTTGATGAAAATAATAAAGTGATTCTGGTTAAACAACATAGATTCCCTCACGGATATGTTTTAGAAATTCCTGCAGGAACTCTAGAAAATGGTGAAGAGCCTCTAAAATGTGCATTTAGAGAATTAGAAGAAGAGACAGGATATAGAGCAAAAAAAATGACACCGTTGATAATCTACTATCCTTCTATTGGCTACAATACTGAGGTCATCCATTGCTTTGTAGCCTCAGGATTAAAAAAAATATCTGATTTGAGCCTAGATGATGATGAGATTTTATCAGTGGTAAAAATTGATTTAAAAAAATTAATTGGACTGATTAAGGCTGGAAAAATTCAAGATTCTAAGACTATTTGTGCAGTTCTAACTTATGCGGCTAAGAAAAAATTATTCTAGTCATTGGGTGTAAATAGGTTGTATAAGATCCACCACATCTGCCCATGATTTGGCAATTCTCTCAAACATATAAACAAGATCAAAAAATTCGATTGGAATTTGTTTTTTATTTCCTATTGTAATTCTAAGTGTTGAAAGCTTTTCTTGAAATTTTTTGTGTGATGCTATTGCCTCTATTGCTAGTCTTCTATCAGGTTTGGTAAACGCATCAATAGATTTTTCTGCTAAACCACTAAAATTGTGTACATTTAGAAATATCTTTTTTAAAAGTTCTTTTGATAAAGAAGAATCATAAATAAAATTGGCAAGTTCTACTATAGTATCACCCGCATTTTCTAAAAGATTTGCCGCGACTCTATAATCTAAAATATCAATATTTTCAAGATTAAATATACTAGCTAATCTTTTATCAACAAGTGTACTTCTAATCAAACGTACTAAAAGGAAATATTGACGGTTGACTTCAACATCTCTTTTTGATAATGTTTGTAAATTTGATTTGTCATCAGAAATTAAACCATTTGATACATCCTCATACATTCCAAGTGCAATAGAACTCATTCTTTTTAGAATTTTTTCTGGATTTAATGTGGCAGTATCTAAAAGAAATTGCATGTTAATTTTTGAAGCATCTTCTTCAATGATTTCCATTCCAACTAATCCCCTCATAGAATTTCGAATTTTTTCTCTATCTTCTCCAGGAATAATAGATTTTGAAGTAATTTGAATAATATCATATCCCAAAAGATATGCTCCTGTGATGTTAGCAACTATGTTTTCCTCTTTAGGTAAGGGGTAGGAAATTACAAGTTCTTTTGTGGGACGAGATTCTTTGTTTGCAGAAATTGAAAGGCTATCTTGTCCTGTTTCAATTTCCACCTGACTGCCCTTTTCTAGATTAGAAGCATCTACCCATTCTTTTGGAAGGGAAACTAGAATGCTGCTTCCAATTTTTTGTAGTCGTCGAATGAATTTAGTCAATTTAAACTAATTTAATTAATTTAAGCCATATTCTTATATTTTGTGTATAGTTTAAACTCACATTAATGGAGGCTGTGGCATTTTGTCCTGCACATATTACTGGATTCTTTAAAGCACATTTTGAGGAAAATCAAGGAGCCACAGAAAAATTTGGTTCGATGGGTGCTGGATTTTCAATCAAGGAAGGAGTTACCACCAAAGTAATTATTTCACCTAGAACGAATCAAAAGTCAAAATTTAGAATATCAACAAAAGGATTTCAATCAGACAAAACAGATGTTTCTGAATTTGTATTAAGTGAATTTACAAAGTTAGGAAATTTTGAAGATATTTTCTTTGATATAGAGCATCAAATTTCAATTCCTGTTGGATATGGTTTAGGATCTAGTGGTGCTGTTGCATTATCTCTTTCATACGCGCTAGACCAAGTCCTTGAAACAAAATTAGATAGAATGAATATTGGTAAAATTGCACATAATGCAGAAATAAATTGTAAAACAGGTTTAGGTGATGTTTTAGCATCATATTATGGTGGTTTTGAAATTAGGATAAAACCAGGGGCTCCTGGAATTGGGCAAGTTAAAAAAATTGATGCTGAGAATATTTCAATTGTAATGATATGTTTTTCACCAATTTCCACGCATAAATTCATTCAAGAACAACTTTCGAAAATTAATGGACTTGGAGGAAAAATGGTAAAAAAATTACTTGAATCAAAAGACTATAATAATTTTCAAGATATGTCTTTGGAATTTGCAAAATATGTTAATGTAATGACTCCAAGAATGGAAAAACTAATTGAAGAGTTGTCACTAAATGGAATTAAAAGTGGCATTGCGCTTTTTGGTGAAACTGTTTTTTCGATGGTACCAAAAGAATTTGAAGATAAAGTTTTAGAGATTGTCAAAAAATATCCAGAAGGAAAGATAATCACATCACAGTTAGATGTGCAAGGAGCAAGAGTTCTTAAAAATTAATTGAATCTTAATGTCTTTAATTCCAAAATCTCACCCGAGGGCAAAATCATTATTAATTCGTGAAAAATTAGTATCTGGTTTTGATAGTGGGTTAGTTGCAAAAGAAGGTCTCCTCGCCCAAGGAAGAGGGGAGGCTTTTGATTATTTACTAGGCGAAAAAACAGGAAAATCTGCAAAATCTGCAATTAAGGCAGCTGCTGCACAAATCCTATTGGCAAAATTATCTGTAATTTCAGTAAATGGAAATATTGCTGCATTGTGTCCAAAGGAAATAGTAAGGCTTGCCAAGCAAACAGGCTCAAAAATTGAGGTAAATCTCTTTTATTCTAATGAGAAAAGAAAGAACGCTATAGTGAAGGAACTAAAAAGAAACGGAGCTCAGGAGATTTTAGGCATAAATTCTGCCACAAAAGCTACTCTTTCAGGTATAGATTCAGCAAGAAGAATTGTTGATAAAAATGGAATATTTGTAGCAGATGTGGTTGTTGTCCCTCTTGAAGATGGAGATAGAACTTTGGCTTTGAGAAGAGCTGGAAAGACAGTGATTACTTTTGATTTAAACCCACTTTCAAGGACTTCACAAACTGCTAATATCACAATTGTTGATAATGTAACTCGTGCAATGAGTTTGTTAATTGAAAATTGTAAAATATTATCTAAAAAAAATGAAAAAATTCTTGAAAAGATTTTAAAAAAATTTGATAATAAAAAAAACCTTTCAGATAACATTAATGAAATTAAAAATAATTTAACCAAGAGGTCTCGCATTGCATAAATCTGTTCAAGACATAATAAACATGAAAAAGGATGAAAAGAAAATATCTGTAATTACTAGTTATGATTATACTCTTGCTTCATTATGTGACAAAGCTGGAATAGATATGCTTCTTGTAGGTGATAGTGCAGGAATGGTGATGCTTGGATATGAAAATACTATTCCGGTAACGATGGATCAAATGTGTATGTTTACAGAAGCTGTAAGTAGAGCAAGGAAAAATTCATTGCTTGTGTCTGATTTGCCCTTTATGTCATATCAAGCAAGCATTGATGATGCTATAACAAATTCTGGCAGATTAATTAAAGCTGGAGCTGATGCAGTAAAACTAGAAGGTGGTGCTCCAATGGCTGAAACAATTAATGCTATTGTTGATATTGGAATTCCTGTCATGGGTCATATTGGTTTACAACCTCAAACAACAATTCTGTCTCAGGGATACAAGGTTCAAGGAAAAACGAAAGATACTGCACTGAAATTAATTGATGATGCAAAAGAGCTTGAAGAAGCTGGTGTGTTTAGTATTGCATTAGAAATGATAAGCCATGAGGTAGCCGAGATAATTTCTGAAACCATTAGTGTTCCGACCATTGGGATTGGATCTGGGGTTGGATGTAATGGGCAAGTTCTTGTAGTTCAAGATTTACTTGGGATGTACGATAAAATCAAACCAAAATTTGCAAAACGATACATGAATTTGTCTGAAGATATTGTAAAAGCTCTTGAGAATTACAAAAATGATATAGAATTAGGCATATTTCCTTCCCAAGAAAATTGGTTTTCAATGGATGGTGAGGAATTGAAAAAATTACGAGAAGAAATTGGTAGATGAAAAGAAAATTAGATGGGCAAAGGATCATCCATCATTAGATATTGTAAATTCTTCAGGAGTTGAATTATCTGGGAAAAAAATTGTGCTTTGTGTAACAGGAAGTGTTGCAGCATACAAAGCAATAGAATTGGCAAGATTGCTAATGCGACATGGAGCAAAAGTAACATGTGTTGCAAGTAATGCTGTGACTAAATTGGTGCAACCAGACTATTTCAAATGGGCTACCGGAAATGAAGTAATTACAAAACTTACTGGAGAACTTGAACACATAAGATTGGCAGATTATAATCAAGCAGATTTGATTATTGTTTATCCTGCAACTGCTAATACACTTGGTAAATTAGCAAACGGGATTGATGATACTCCAGTGTCTACTGTTCTTACAGTAGGATTTGGATCAAAAATTCCTATTTTGATGTGTCTTGCAATGCATGCATCAATGTATGATAATGCTGCAGTAAAAAAAAATATTGAATTTTTGAAAAATAAGATTGAATTTTTGGCTCCCCAAATGATTGAAGAAAAAGTAAAAGCATCAGAGCCTGAAAATGTTTTAGAATATGTTCTAAAAAAATTTGGATTCTCATCTGTTTTAAAAAATAAAAAAATCCTAATGACTGCTGGACCAACAATTGAATATATTGATCCAGTACGAGTAATTACAAATCAAAGCTCAGGAAAAACCGGAATTTTGCTAGCTTCAGAACTAATTTCTGCTGGATCCAAAGTAACTTTAGTTTATGGTCCAGGAATTGAAAAACCTCCCAAAGGATCAAAAGTAATCAAAGTTTCCACAAGCAAAGAAATGTACGATGCAGTAAAAAAAGAAATGGAAAAAAAGTTTGATGTGGTGATAATGACAGCAGCCATTTCAGATTATACCCCAGAGAATCCAAGTAAAAAAAAGATAAAGAGTGCTCAAGATAAGATCAAAATTAGCCTCAAAAAAGTACCAAAAATAATTGATCAGATTAAAAAATACCAAAAAAATGTAATTTTAGTTGGATTCAAAGCAGAAGTGAATCTTTCAAAAAAAGATTTGATATATTCAGCTCAGAAGAAATTACAAGAATCAAATGCAGATATGATTATAGCTAATGATATTGGCTCATCACGATATAAAAAAAATCCTGAAAATAATGAAGTGTTAATTATTGATTCAGGAAAAGTAAGATCATCAGGATGGAGAAAAAAACAAAAAATTGCTAAATTTATCAGAAAAGAGATTGAAGATAAATTAAAATGAAAAAATCAGAACTTCGAAGACTTGTTGCTGAATATAAAGAAATTAAAATTAAACTAACAAAAGTTCAAAATAATATATTAAAAGAAAAGTTAGGAGAAATAGAACATAGATATTTTCATGAGACAGGAAAAACTATGGAATCTGATACTAAAGAGATTACATAAAATAGATCAAAAATAGCAAAAAACTAAATGAAATTTAATCATACAGAATACAAGCAAAGAAATATCACAATTTGGAATGAGGTAGCTCCACGCTATCATAAGAGGTGGGCGAGTATTAATCAAGGACCATTTCAAAGTACTTCAAAATTAATTCAACTTTTAGATGTTAATATGGGAGACAAAGTACTTGACCTTGCTTGTGGCACAGGTGTAGT
Source organism: Nitrososphaerota archaeon (assembly GCA_032125915.1). Lineage (GTDB taxonomy): Archaea > Thermoproteota > Nitrososphaeria > Nitrososphaerales > Nitrosopumilaceae > Nitrosomaritimum. Next base: position 2,713 of record JAQBBT010000193.1, on the reverse strand, counting down.
TACAAAAAAAATTAGGGAAAAGGTAGGTAGTTTAGGATATGTTGTTGGTGGAGATACATCAATTACTGCAATAAAGACTGCAAAAAAATGGAATGGGTCACAATTAAATTTAGATTTTGTAAATATTGATGCTGAGAATTTTAACTTTTCAAAACAATTTGACATTATAACGTGTCAATATGCATTGTTCTTTTTCCCAAATGCTCAAAAAGCATTAAAAAATATCAAAAAAAATCTCAAAAAGTCAGGTAAAATAGGTATAACTGTACATGGAGCAGCAGAAAAAGTTCCTTTTTTTAATAGTATTTTTGATGCAGTAACAAAATTTATCCCTGATTATTCTCCTCCAGGATCTCCTGATTTAGATAGATTTGGAACAAAATCATCTCTTACAGACGAGGTAAAAAAGGCAGGTTTTTCAAAAATTACAGTAAAAAATTTTGTTTTCAGGTTCAATCCTGGTACATTTGAAGATTATTGGAGAAGTTATCTCAGATATGTTGCAAAACCATTAAAAGAAAAACTAGATGCACTTGGTAGATCAAAGAGAAATGAATTGAAAAACGCAGTTAGAGAAAATGTAAAACCATACACTTTGAAAAATAAAACAATAGAATTTCCTTGGGAAGTTTTAATTTTAACTGCAAAAAATTAGGAATGAAAGAAACATGGTAAGAGATTCAAAAAAGAAAGAAGAAAAACCAAAAGAATCCCAATTTAAGAAATTTCTTATAAAACGTGCTCCAATTTACTTGGCAACTATTGCAATTGTGATTATCTTTATTGTACCTGAATTAACAAAAGGAGATTTACAGAGTAGTTTTCCTCAAACTTTAACCGAAGAAGAAAAATTGGTAGTAGGCACTTTGATGGCCTATAATGGTCCAAATGAAGAGGGCTACAGTCTCGTTGAGGCGATATCAAATGAAATAAGTGAAGAATACCCAAATGAAAAAATTTACGAGGATAAAAAAACCAAAGTAAATGTTGTTGTTTCTAATGTAGAGAATAAAAAGTATCAAATTATTTTGGATTTTGAATCACACAAAAAAGATTTTCATTATAATTGGAATATAGATATGCAAACCGGTGATGTTAAAGGAAATGATGAAGAATCAAAACACATTGTTGATTTAGTGGATTTTTATGATTAGTATTTCTAAAAACTAGCCTCAAACTGTGACTAAATCTTTTGTAAATTTATGCATAACAATTGGTTTTTGTTTTACAATTAAAGAATCCTCAATCCTAATTCCAAATTTGTTTGGAATATAAATTCCAGGTTCAACGGTAATTGCCATATTTTCTTTAAGTTGGGTTTCACTTCGATAAGAGACATTTGGTAATTCATGAACTTCTAATCCAATACCATGGCCAGTGGAGTGGATAAAATATTTCCCATAATTTTTATCTTCAATGTATTTTCTGCATGCAAAATCAATATCTTTAGTATTTACGTTAGGTTTTACTGCATTTAGTCCAAGCTTTTGTGATTCTTTAACAATTTCATAAGCTTCTTTTGCAAGTGAGGGAATTTTTCCGATGGCAAATGTTCTTGTTGAATCAGAAACATATCCCTTGTATCTTAATGTTAGATCCACTACAACAAGATCACCTTTTCTAAATTTCCTTTGAGTAACCTGTGCATGAGGTAAAGCACCATTAGGACCTCCTGCTATTATAAGGGGATTAAGAGTAGATTTGTAACCAGTATCAAACATTTGTTGTTCTATTGCATAGACCATCAAGATTGTTTGAAGTTCAGATTCTTTTTGACCTACTTTCATTTTATTTGAGCAGATATCAAACATATCATCAATTATTTTTGAACCTTTTTTGAGAATTTTAATCTCGTTTTCATCTTTTATCATTCGAGAATTATAAAATGGTTCAGTAGATGACATGATTTTAGGAATGGATTTTTTCAGTGAAGTCATTATGGAAAAATCATTACAATCAGTACATACTTTATTTTTCTTAATTTTTGTAACTAGTGAAGAGATCAATCCAACGCCTCTTTCTCCAGTAATGACATTACAATTTTTTGATTCTTCTTTTGCTCGTCCTACTTCAAGCTCTGGAGCAATAATTGTGGTATCTCCTCCTTTTTCCAATATTCCAATCGCCTCACCCCAAAATCCAGTCAAATAGAATAGATTCTCAGGTTCAAATGTTACTAAAGTGTCACAATCGATCTTTTTGGCAAATTTAAGGAGATTTTTTCTTCGTTCCTTCACAAAAAATCACTAACTTTTCTCAATTTATGTATGATGTAAAGTTTGTATATACGAATTAGAGGTTGGAAAATTATGGTAGATGAAAAGAAGAAAGTAGTTGCATTACTTTCTGGCGGATTAGATAGCCAACTTGCTGTAAGAATGATGCAAGAGCAAGGTTTTGAAGTTTCAGCTGTTGCAATAAAAACTCCATTTTGCGATTTTGATTGTGGTAGAGGATGTGGATTTGAAATTAGAGAAAGAGCAGATGATCTAAACGTAAATCTAAAGACAGTCTATCTCGGAGATGAATATATCGAAATGTTAAAGCATCCCAAGTATGGTACCGGTGCAGGTTTCAATCCTTGTGTTGATTGTAGATCTATGATGTTTAAGGCAGCAGAAAAACACATGAAAGAAATAGGTGCAGAATTTATTATTTCAGGAGAAGTTCTAGGACAAAGACCAATGAGCCAACATGCTCCTGCATTAAGAAC
>JAQBBT010000192.1:0-5777 GCA_032125915.1 Nitrososphaerota archaeon | reverse complement strand
GACGCCGTATATATGAGCAATTCCCCACCCGACCCCGACCTGCTCTCGCTCAACACCGCCACGGTGCGCGAGAAGTGGAGCCTGCGCCAGATGATCGAGTTGCAGCTGCCATTTTCTTTAATGCGGCAATTGCTTTTTCTGATCTATATTCTTGAACAAAGCCTACCACGGTAGCAAGAATTACCATTGCAAGTATGACAATCGCATCAATCAGCTCACCAACTATTGCAGAGAGTATGGTGGCTGCAAGCAATATTACAATGAGGGTATTTGTGAACTGTTTAGCAAATATGACAAATGGTGATTTTTGTTTTTCTTCTACTATTTCGTTGTAACCAAAAACCGAACGTTTTTCTCTCACCTCACTGGCAGTAAGGCCAGAGTTTTGAGTTTGTAAAATTTGTAAAACCTTTTCTTGCGATAACGAATGCCAATCAGATTTTTTTGGTTCTACAAATTTTGGTTTTAGGATCTTTGAGCTAACCATTCTCCCACTTTTGGCCACAATTGCTCATGTGCTCTCTTACCTGTGCAGAGTCCAACATGGCCAGTTGGAAACTCTATCGACTCTTTATCCTTACTTCCTATTGCAGAAAGTATAGGTCTACTTGACTCTGGAGGAACTATGTCATCTTTTGAACCTATTACATTCAACACAGGCATTGTGATTTTTTGAAGGTTCAGTATCTGACCACCTACTTTTAACTTATTTTTTATCAGTAAATTTTTCTTGCAAATATCATTGATGATTTCTCGATATACCTCGCCAATTATGGGTCTTCCATCATATAGCCATGTTTCTATCCAAAAAAATCTCAAAATTTCATCAAAGCTTTTGGGCTCACTAAAAAAGATTGGATATTTTAGAAAAATTTCAACAGGGTTACGCAACATAAATGTCATATTGACTAACCATCCTGGAACATTACCCAAAGTATTTACTAATTTGTCAGCATCTAGATGAGATGTCCAGTTTTCAACAATTTCTCGTTCTTGACTAAAATCCACCGGTGTTGCATGTAAGACTAAATTTTTTACATTTTCAGGATGTGTGGCAGAATAAATGAGAGAAAATAGACCGCCCCAACAGTAACCAAATAATGAAACTTTATCTGAACCCGTTATTTCTTTGATCTCCTCGACTGCATTTTCCATATACTCATGTGAAAAATCTTCTAACGTCATTTCTTCATCATAAGTGCCTGGAATTCCCCAATCAATTGCAAAAACATCAAAACCCTGCTGTAAAAGATTATTGATCACACTTGCATTTGGAATTAAATCTAAAATGTAATATCTGTTAATAAGAGAATAAACTACAAGTAGTGGTGTCTTGTGTCTTTTTTTTACTGTAGATTTATAGTGATGTAAATGAAATTTGTCTTTTATTTTAGTTTCCTCTGATGGTGTTCGGTTTAAATTATCACGAAGAGGTTCAAACAATCTACTTCTAAATGATAGCAACTCTAGAAAAAAATCATGTTTTGTATAGCCTGATATTTTTACAATGTTTAACCATGCATCTATAAAGTTAGAAACACTAGGTCCAACATCATGTTCACATAATTTTTGTCGTAATGTAGAATCAAATGATGCCCTCATCATGTTTCGAATTTTCTTATTATCAATTTGTTTTCTTTCTTTGCTAACAAACGACTTGTAGGATTCAAGTGATGCTTCAAGAAATGCTCTGTTGTATCTTAACGCAAAATTGTACCAATTGTAATAATAATCAAAATACATTGTAGGAATATTAGACATCATTTGATCTAACCACTAGTTTCCTTATTGTTTGTACCGAACATATCTAAATTCTACTTGTCCTAAATTTATACAAAGACCATAATACCATTTCTGATACTAGATAAGAATATCCAAGTGGTGATTTCATCTGGTTTTATAATCTTTTCTTACTTTTCATCCTTTCCAAAAAATAATTTCAAGAATTATTAATTGATGAAATAATCCTAATCATCTGATTCAGCAGTTGAATTAACCTCTAAAATATAATCACATTCAAAACCCATTTTATGATGGTGTTTTTCAACAGCTTCTTTGGTGGGAGCTTCAAGAAAACAATAACACCTATCTTCCTCTTCACTAAAAATTAAGTTAAGATGAGTGACACCAAATTCATCTTTGGGCGCGTTTTGTAATTTCTTCAAGGTTTCTGGATTAGTTCCTTTCAAAGGATGACTATCTATGAATTTTGGCACGTCTTATGTCTGGAGAAATTCTTATTTATTCAATTCTCATCCTTCCCAAAAAATAATTTCAAATTCTTAGAGGTCGTTATATTTCGTTAGCACCCTCCCAGCAACAGCACTGAGTCCATTTGCAATTAGGACATGACCATACATTAGGGCTTTTTTTTGCATTCCTCGATGGAACATCCACAGTCCATACATCTAACAATATTTTGATCCTGACTCTTCGAAGACAGCATTGTTTGTATGATGTAAAATTCTTTAAAGTTTATGGTTTCTAACTATGGTAAAAATCGAAAAAAATAATTCATTAAATCTAAAATTTGTTAATTATATTAAAGAAGGTATCGCGCTGTACTGGGTCTCGGCCTATTTCTTTTACCATAATTTCAAGTTCATGAATTGAAGAGGCAGTAGGTTTTCCAGCTGCTCGATAAACTTCTTCTGAAAAAGCGGTTCCAACCAAATCGCTTCCTCCATTTGAAAGAGCTACTTGTGCAAGTTTTTTTCCATATGCTACCCAATAAACTGAAATATTATTCAACACATTTGCCAGCATCAATCTAGAAACTGCAGTTACCTTCAAATCATAAACGGAAGAACACTCATTGTTTACCAAATGTTCTTGTTCAAGTTCAGTATTATCCAGGCTAAATTTCAATGGAATTAGAGTGATAAAACCTCCTGTTCTTTTTTGCAAATCACGTATTTTTATCAGATGATCAATGACATGTTCAGGTTTTTCAATATGACCATAAAGCATAGTAACATTACTTTTGATTCCAAGATTATGTGCCTCCTCAATAGTATCAAGCCATTCTTGTCCAGTACATTTTCCTCTTGCAATTTTTGATCTAATATCAGGATGGAATAGTTCTGCACCGCCACCAGGCATTGAGTCAAGTCCGGCATCTTTGAGCCTAGATAAAATTTCTTTGGTAGAATTTTTCGTTAGTTTTGACAAGAAAAATATTTCAGCAGCAGTCAGAGCCTTTATTTTCAGTTCAGGATGTTTTTTTTTAATTACCTTCATCATATCTTCATAATAATCAATTTCCAGTTTTGGGTGAAACCCACCTACAATATGGACCTCAGTTGCACCCATCTGCTTTGCAATTCCTACTCTTTGCTCAATCTGTTCAGGGCTTAGAGTATAGGCATCTTCATCCCCTTCTTTCCTGTAAAAGGCACACATCTGACAACTTGCAGCACAGACATTGGTATAGTTCATGTAGTAAGAGGCCGTGAATGAAACTTGGTTTCCAACTAATTTTTTTCGAATGTGATCAGCTGCAGCACCTAACACGTGTAGATTATCATAGTTCATCAACTCTAAGCCATCATCATATGATAGTTCTTCTCCTGCAATTGCCTTATCAAGAGCCACAGAATCACTTACTAGTTTATCTAACACGAAATATTGCCGTTCTTTCTGGATATATTCCTTATTTGAAAGGATTTGAAATTATTTTTTGGGAAGGATGAGAATCTGCATCAAACTAAGTTTGAGAAGAGCTTGAACTATGTATTACATTTGCAGATGAAAACTCTGTATTGGCTGACAAAGACTCTTCTGGAGTTGGTGGGATCTCTGCAGGAGATGATGAAACCTCTACAGGACCAGGCAAATCATCTGCAGGGGCAGAATCAAATGGAGTTAATTCCTCGGGATTTGGATTGTCATCAGGTAATGGCACAATAAAAAACACAAAGAACAGTCCTAATACCAACACTGTTCCAATTATTATTATTATATCATTCTTTAGCGTGCTGGACTTTTTTTCAGTTTGAAGAAAAGACCTGATAGTTCCTCAACGTAATGCACATCAGCTGGCCCAAGAGATTTTCTTGATTGAATATCATCTTTGATAATTTTAAGGCGTACAGTCTGCCCAACTCCCATCACCAACAGATCATTAATGTCATCTATCAAAGAACGCAATACAATTTTGTAAGGAATACCAAAACAAAACTGTTGTTAATTTCAGTCTCGTACTTGGGTTTCAATGGTATTGAAATTTTATATGAACATGAGGATGGTGTAGATTTTCAAAGGAAAAGTAAAGCAGCTAGAATATCTTTCTTTTTTCTTCAACTTCTTTTTCTATTGTTTTAATACAATCATGACAAATAACAGATTTATCTGAGATGTTGCGAATGATGTCATTATTTTGAAATTCTGAGTCATATGTTGCACCTATGACTACTTTGTTAGTCCACACGTCATAATCTTCTTTCTTTTTTGCACAAACAAAACAATTCATAAATTTTCAGCAGATATTTTAGGATCTTCATTTTCATCATTTAAAACATAATCTTCATGTTCTATTGATTTTACTTGTTTTTTATTTACAAATGTTACAGGTTTCTCATTTTCATCATGCTGCAAATTTTCTTCATGTTTTAGGGCATCATTAATGGCATTTTCTACATCTTTTTCTCTTTCTTTCTTATTCACATGTTTTCTGAGAATTATTCGAACATAAGGATATTGACGATTATCAATTTGAAATTATTTTTTGGGAAGGATGAAATGACAAAATTAAATGGCGTTACCCTTTTTTCACAGAACTTTAAGAGATTACCTCTTTTGTCAGATCAAAGACCTGATTGCCATTTTTGTTCTGCAGGGCGACGCTGTCTATTTGATATAGTTGATGTCTTTGGACATCAAAAAGATGTAGTTATTGAACTATATAACATCTAATAGAATATTTTTGAACATTTGTTTGGTTTGAATGTTTTATTTTTAATTAATTTGAAATAATTTTTTGGAAAGGATAAGAATTTGTATTTTAACGTCAATCTCAAATATCAAAGCTGAAACTAAGGATGGTTTGTTAAGTAGAATAAAGTGGTATTGTAGCTAGCAATGTCTCAAGGATTTACATGTAAAACATGTGATAGTGATGTAATAATATCTAAAAGCCCAAATGGGAAGGATTTGTTTTATTGTAACAACAAGTTTTGCATTTTTTTTGGAAAAATGTTGGATTAATTTTTTTGGGAGCAAGTTGTGTTTGTGGCATAGACAAAGAAGTTCCATTTAACCATTAAGCAAGGAATATAATTAAAATTATCACTAATCGAAAAAAGCATTCATCCTTAAATTGGATAACTTTGAAGGAATATCGTGACAAAAAGAATAGAAGAAGAATTAGCAGAAATGAATCGATTGAAAAGATTGGAATTGGAATTTCTATTTTTCAAAGCTGGAATGGATGAAACTATGCTACAAAAATATCGTGATGCTTTAACGCCCAAAAACACTATGTCTAAAAATATAGATCCTGATCTTCAATACGTTTGAGCATACACCATATCTCAAAAACAATGTCCTAAATGAGAGTATAAGGAAGAAAAGAGATACTTGCAACACAAGTTATCGATACAATATGTTTTATCTTAATAGCCAGCAAGGTGCTAATATTGTATGTCATCTGATCTTATTCCCGTAAATGAAATTTTAAATGAAATTAGAAATGAATTGAACAGAAGAGACGTAAAAGATATCGTAGATTTTTTGAAACCCTATGTTACAAAGCAACGGTAATTTGAAATTATTTTTTG
>JAQBBT010000191.1:0-4457 GCA_032125915.1 Nitrososphaerota archaeon | reverse complement strand
GCCTACGAATTATGTAAAATGCAGCTCCTATTACCAAAATAATTGGAATGATAATCGTTGTCGGATCAATAGTATTTTCATCTTTATTTGATGGTTGTTTTACAAAAATTGTTTCATCGTGAGTTAGAAATATCTCATCTCTTGTACTGTCTTTGTATCTCACAGTTATTGTGATGTCATGCTCACCATATCTTGGTTCGCCATCAAATTCAATTGGAAGATTGAATGGCACTGGTGCATCCGTTTCAATTTCATCAATAAATTGGGTGTTTGGTTTGATGTTAGAATTGCCTTTAGGTTCAATAGAAACAAAACCGAATAATCCGTCTTCATTTCCTTCGTTGATTATTTCGCCAATTACCATTTGAGTGCCAGATAATTCAATTACCTCAACGTTGAAGATTGTCAAATCAATCAGCCCTTTGATGTAAAAATCAACAATTTTTGAAATTTGTTCAAGATCCCCATGGGTGTTATAGTATGAAATCAACAGCGGAATTCTCAGAGTATCGCCTTTCAATGATTCTGGAATGTATACAGTTGCAGTCAGATACCTTGCAGATTTAGGAGATATGTTTCCAACATCCCAACTTGATTCTAAAATTACGACATTTTCTATATTAGTGGTTGAAGTGGATGTTGATGCAAGTTCTGTCTGTGTGTTAGATGCAGTAATATCCACACCAGAAATAGGTGCAGTGCCATCATTTGAAATTTCAATAACGACATTATTAGTTCTTAAAGACGTAAGAAATGGATCCATAGCTTTGACATTAATCAAACTATCACCCGTCACCTTAAAATCAAAATCAGCAAACGTTGTTCGAACTCCAGATTCTCTTAGCCGTGAATAGTCAACTTTTACAGTTCCCGGATATTGTTGAATTTGTGCATTTTTATCAATATTTACAAAAAATGTTAGGTGGAAATTATCTCCTGCTAACGAATTTGAATCACTATCTGCGTGAATTATTGAGCCTGGGCCATCAGATCCTGAAAAACCAAACGGTAAAGACAGCTGACCTCGGATTCCTGAAATATCCTGACTTCCCACATTTGCAAAAACCACTGTAAATGGAACGTTGCTATCGCCTCCTTCAACCTCGATTTTTTTATTCAGAGTGCCAAAGTAAGCGTCTAAAAATTTTACATCGCCGAATTCCCGTTCAAAAGGAGATTGTCCAAATCCGCCTGAAGTGATTTGTGCATAAGAATCATTGAAAATAATTGTCAACAACCCAATTACAAGCAGTGATAAAATAATTTTAGAGTTCATCATCCAGCAATCTCCATTTCTGATGGCAGATCACCTTCAAATGCCTTACCATCTTTAATTGTTATTACTCTATCAACATCACCAAAGTGTTGTCTATCATGTGTGACAATAATGAACGTTTGATTGAGTTTTTTTGCCATTGATTTCATTAATTGAACAACCATTTCAGAAGTAACTGAATCTAAGTTTCCAGTTGGTTCATCTGCTAAAACAATTGATGGATGATTAATTAATCCTCTTGCTATTGCTACCCGTTGAGCTTGTCCCCCAGAAATTTTGTTTGCTCTCTTGTTCATTTGAGATTCTAATCCTACAGTTTTTAGAAGGTCTCGAGCATCTTTTTCAGCAGAACCATTTGTTCCTCCAATTTGTCTTGGTAACAAAACATTTTCTAAAACAGTAAGATCAGTAAGTAAATTTGAAAATTGAAAAATAAATCCTAATTTTTTGTTTCTAAAGGACGATATTTTATTCTCATTAAGTTTGGTGGTATCAATTTCATCAATGAAGACTTTACCTTTTGTTGGGCGATCTAAAAGTCCGATCATGTTAAGAAGTGTAGATTTACCTGATCCAGAACTTCCAACAATTAATACAAATTCTCCTTTTTCAATAGAAAATGAAGCATTATCTAGCGCCTTTACTTGATTTTCTCCGAATCCGTAAATTTTAGACAAATCACTAACCTCAAGAACTTTAGACAGTTCGCATTGCCTCCACTGGTAATAGCTTTGTCGCCCTGTACGATGGATAAAGAGAGGCAATAATTGCTAATGCAAATGACAACAAAGCAGTTTGGATTATTTTCTCCCAGTTGTAATTAACTTCTAAGGGAATGCTGTTCATAAATGACATCTTTGTCTCCTTGGCATAAATGGTATATCCCAAACCCGCAGCTGTGCCTACACCAGCACCAATTGCACCAATAATCATTCCTTGGAAAATAAAGATAATCAAAATATCCTTTCGTTTTGCACCAATTGATCTCATAACTCCAATTTCTCTTGTTTTTCCATTTACAAGCATCATCTGAATAGTAACTATTGCAAAGGCTGATGACATCATACCAAAGTATCCTATCAAATTAATCATGGCGATTCCAGATCTAAATCCTGCTAATTGTTCTTCTGCTGATTCTTCTATGGTTTCAGCAAGAAAATCATCATTTGGAAATGCTGCTAAAAAGAATTCTTTAACTTCGATTGCTTTACTGGGATCATTTAGCTTTACCATAAATGAACTGGATTCTCCTGATCTACCCATCATATCACGTAAGGTATCAATGTGCATAACTACACTGTAATCCAAACCTTGACCCCCTGGAGATTTTACAATTCCAGCAACTGTAAATCTTCTTATTTGATCTTCACCTGATCTATCAACTATAAGCAACTTAAGGCTATCACCAACTTGTGCATTGTCAAGATCATTTGCAACATTAGTTCCTAAAACTATGGAGTTTCGATTTAGAATGTAAGTTCCTTCAGCAACAGTTTCATGTACCGTAGATGCTTTTAGATCTCGTATTGGGTCAACCCCAACTACAGGAACTCTAGTTTCTTCAATTAATTTTCCATTTTTTGTCATATTAATTTCAGCCGAAGAAGATAGCCGCGGTGCCGCGCCTTGAACAAAGGGTATTCTCTCGAACCAATTTGCTAAAGCTAGATCAGATTTGTCGATGTAATCTGATTCATCTGTCACAAAAACATCGCCATTTCGGTAATTGCTAATGTCACGAACAATGGCGTCAAACAAACCTTGAAAAATTACAAAATTAACATGAATTACTAAAATTCCAACGGTTACAGCTAAGACTGCACCCATAAGACTACCTTTTTTATTAAATAGCATTCTTTTTGCTAGACGCAATCTGTAATCCATGAACTTTTTAATTAATGTCTGATATTTAATGTATTTGTTGTCTAGTGCTAATCATACAGACAGTTTTATAAGGAAATAGGTATTTCTGTATTGTATAAGATTAGAAACGGTGATAAATTGGACAAATTAGATATGAAAATACTAAGTAGATTATTAAATAATTGTAGAGAATCTGATAGGCAAATAGGTAAGGAATTAGGAATTTCCGGTGGCTCAGTTAGAGCCAGAATTCATAAAATGGAAGATGCTCAAATTATCGAGAATTTTACCATTAAAGTTGATCCCCCTGTACTAGGACATGGTGTTTTGTATATTGTTGTCTCAGGTCAAAACATCAAACAAATTTCAGAGCAAATTAGTTTAGTGGGCAAACCATTTTTTGTCGTCCCATGTGTTGGTGGTGTTACTGTTTGTGGTATTGTAGTAAAGGGAGATTTAGAAGGGAAAATTGAACTTGCCAAAAAATTAATGAGAGATGTTAGAGTATTATCAATTTTTGAGGCAGAAAATCCTGGGTTTGATTCTAATTTAACTAAAACTGATTTAGAGATATTAGAACAATTATTGAAAGATCCAAGGCAAAAAATTGAAAGTATTTCAGAAAAGACCAAATTTTCAACAAAAACTATTACAAGATGTATAGAGAAATTACATGAAAATGAAGGAATTCAATTTACTCTAGTTTATGAGCCTACAAAAATTAAAGGATTTATTCCACATGCAATCCTTGTTTGGATAAATGGTGACCTTAAGGAAACCCTAAAAAAAATGGAACAGGAATTTTCAGATTCTTTTCTCCAACTTCCGTTTATTGCAAAAAATCAAATTGTGTTATTTATGTATAGTAATGATATTTATGAAATGGATGAATTGACTCAAAAGGTCAGAAATATAGATAATGTGCAATCAGCTGACTTGTTTATTCCCAAAAAAATAACATTTCTTCATGAATGGCTTAAATTAGCAATAGTGGAATCAAAAAAATCATCAACTCTCCATCTTTTATATCAAACAAATTAAATATAATTAAAAATTTTTAATGTACATGAAAAAGAAAAAGATCTACGAAGGGAAAATTTTAGGTCTTAGTGTTTATGATGGAGTAATTGAAGGAAGAAAAGTAAAACGAGAAATGATTGAACATAGAGGTGCGGCCGCAATGCTTGCCTTTGATGAAAATAAAAAAGTAATTCTAGTTAAACAACATAGATTTCCTCATGGGTATGTTTTAGAAATACCTGCAGGGACTCTAGAAAAGCGTGAAGATCCTCTAAAATGCGCTTTTAGAGAATTAGAG
>JAQBBT010000190.1:0-11292 GCA_032125915.1 Nitrososphaerota archaeon | reverse complement strand
CAATATCAGAACTACAAATAGTAATCCCGCTCCAAATACGAATAGGTATGATTGAGACACACCTGTCTGAGTTCCTTGAACTACTCTGGCACTCCAGCCCACAGCTTTTTGGAATCCATCATTCATTCCATAATCAATTGCAGTCTTCTCAAAGTATCTGAATACTGCTCTTGAAAGCCAAAGAGGGGCTACAACAAAGCACCAGTAGATTATAGCATTAAGATACCATCTGTTAAGGATGGTTTTGTGAACAGAATAAAAAACGATATTTGAATTTACAAATTTTGTAGCATCTACCCATCTTCCAATATAGAAAATATATCCCAATCCAATTCCTGTGGCAAATGCTACTAATGATGAACCTAATGCAATTGGATTAAGCCCTTGCAAGAATCCAGGTAGAATTGATTCTTCTGATTCATGATGAACTGTATGAATACCATAGGAATTTTCAAGAAAATCTGTGAACAATTGATGTATTCCTTCTTCAGCAGATAATCCAATTATACCAATACCAATAGTTAGAACTGCAAGAATCCCATATGGAACCCACATTGAAAGTGGTGCCTCGTGAATGTGATGTCCCTCTTCTTCCATCTTTTCGATATGTTTGCTTGGTTTTCCATAGAATACCAGACCAATCATTCTTGTAGTGTAAAATGCAGTAATGACAGCAGTCAAAACAGCAATTGCGTAAAGTGGCATTGCCCATTCATTTCCAGATTCAAACACTGCAGCAAAGATTGCATCCTTACTCCAGAAACCAGTAGTGATAAACGGAGCTCCCATCAAACCAAGGCCTGCAGCCCACATGAATGCATATGTTTTCTTCATGTGTTTTCGAAGACCTCCCATATCTGTCATAAATCTAGAACCGACAACATGTAACAGTGAACCTGCTGCCATAAAGAGAGATGCCTTAAACATCGCATGGGAAATCAAATGGAAAAATCCCGCAGTGTAACCATCAACATATTGTTGAGATAGTCCTGCAACCCCTAATGCCATCATCATGTAACCGATTTGAGAGCCTGTAGAATAAGCAAGGACTTTTTTAATTTCAGGATTAACCATTCCTTGAGTTGCAAGTAATAACGCAGTGATTGCACCAACCCATGCAACAATTTCAAAGAATTGATCAGCAAGTATTCCTGCTGCACCTAAGGCAAAAACTATTGGGCCTATTCTTGCTACAAGAAAGACACCTGCCTTTACCATTGTTGCAGCGTGAATTAATGCAGATACTGCAGTTGGACCAGTCATTGCTTCTAAAAGCCATTCATTTAACGGGAATTGTGCTGATTTTCCTACCGCACCTCCAAATAACAAAACAAAAGCAGGAACCAACAGTCCTTGTGCAGACATGGTTTCTGCCCAGGCAAAGTCGCCCATTAATTCCTTAAACCCAAAGGTTCCAGCAAACAAAAAGATCAATAGCATTCCTGCAATCATCATCACATCTCCAACTTTGGTCATGATGAAGGCCTTCATACCTGCATGTGTTGGCGAATAATAATCCAGTAGACCCAAAACAGTTCTTCCTTCAGTACCAACATGATCCTTCTTTTTGTCACGATACCAAAAACTGATCAATGCATAAGATGCAAGTCCCACACCTTCCCATCCAAAGAAGACTTGTAGTAAATTATCAGATAGGACAATAAGTTGCATTGAACCAATAAAGAACATCATCCAGAACCAAAATCTGGTAATGTCTTTATCGCCTTTCATGTATCCTGTACTGTAAATCATAATCAAGAAAGAAATCCATCCTACAACATTTGCCATGATTACTGAAAGTGGATCAGCTAACACTCCTCCCTTAAGATCTAGTGCCTCAATCCAAGTTATTTGATGATGAATTTCACTAGCATCTAATGCAATTGGGAAAAGAGAAGCCGCAGAAAGTGCACTCATTAAAGCAAATACAACTGCAACATAACCAGTTGCATTCTTTGAAACCTTTCCAATAGCTGGCATTATCAGAGCAGCTGCAAATGGTAAAATCCAAACCATCCATGCAGCAGCTGATGTTGCCTCAAATAGTAAACCCATTATCTCAGTGGCCATTTACTAACCTCCCAATACTCCGTTCATGTATGGAACTATTGTCTTCAAGAAAATATCTGGATAAATTCCAACTACTACTGTAAACCCTGCAAGTACCATCATTGGAGCTGTCATGTACCAACTTCCTTCCGTTACGTGTTCAAGATGTTCAGGTGTTTTTCCAAAGAAGACACGTTTTAGCATCCAGAGCATATAGGACATGGTTAGCGCAGTTGCAACAAGACCTAAACCAAAAGTAACTGCTCTTACTGTGGAGCCCTCTTCAATTGCAGTTTCTAATGCACCATAAAATAGAATCCATTCACCCATAAAGCCACTTGTTGGTGGAATTCCCATTATTGTCAATGCACCGATTACTGCACAAACAGCAGTAATTGGCATCTTTCCTGCTAGTCCTCCAAGTTTTGTAATGCTTCGTGTACCAACTTTAACAATAATAATTCCAGCCATCATGAAGAGAATGCCTTTTCCAAGTGCGTGTGTAACATACATCATCTCAGCTCCGGCCAATCCAAGGGCGGATATTGAACCTATACCAAACAAAATGTAGCCCATTTGGCTGATACTAGAATAAGCAAGAAGGCGTTTCAGATCATCTTGCATTAATGCCATTGCGCCTCCATAAATCATTGTAACAAGACCCCAAATGTGGAACCAGATAGCAAGATCTGCATATGTTGATGGTAAAAATTCTACAATTAATCTGAAAATACCGTAAGCGCCAATACCAATCATTGCAGGGGACAGTAAAGCACTGATTGGAGTTGGTGCTGAACCGTGAACATATGGCAACCAAATATGGAACATAAAGACTGCAAGTTTAACTCCAAGGCCAATAGATATTGCAATAGCAGAGGCCAAAACAATGTCTTGTGGGATTTCTGATTCTTGAATATCTGCAAAGTCAAAACTACCAATTGTAAGACCTATCATCAAGAATCCCAACAACAAAACAACGGCACCAGCGTGTGTCCATAACAAGAACATCAAACCAATCTTTCTTCTCGGACCATCACCCCAAAGTGCCACTAAGAAGAAACCCGGAATCAACATAATCTCAAAGAAAACATAAAATTCAATCAGATTTGTGGCAAGTACTGTTCCAAGCATTCCCATTGCAAAAACAAGATAGAGTGCAAAGTAGAGTCCAGATTTTGCATTGACATAGTTTGTAAGAGAAGTAGACTCTACAACTGTTGATTGCCCAGCACTTGATTGAATTGTTTTTTGTTCTTCTTTGTATTGCTCATGGAATTTGTGGATCATGTATGGTTTTGAATAGAGTGCAAGAATTGTACTTAGGACGTAAATCATGATTGCAAATGGTGATGCCAAACCATCAAGCATGAATCCAAATTCGCCAAACATGTCAGTCCATGGATAATGCTCCTCTACTGTTCCACCTAACGCTGCTTGAATTACAAGAATTGTAGTGTAAAGTAAAATTGCAAATGTAAACCACATTGCAGGGGTTGGACCCATTTTTCTCCCAATGATATAGGCAACAGGTGATAACAATAAAGGCAAGAAAACTGCCTGTAATAGTGCATATTCCATTACCCTTTCAAACTCCTAAAGTCAGCAATATCGATATTATTATACATTCGATAGGCCACAATAATCAACGAAAGCCCTACTGCTACTTCTGCTGCAGCTATTGCAATTGAGAATAAAGCTAAGGTTTGACCACCACTGTGTGGTAAGAATCGTCCAAATGCCACCATGTTAAGATTTGCAGCATTAATTACAATTTCAATGGCAAACAGCATTCGAATAAAATTTCGTTTTACGGCAAGGCCATAAATTCCAATGCTCAGAAGAGCAATAGAAACTAAAACAAACTCAGTTAGCTCGTTGCCCATTCTCCTCATCCACCCTTCTTGCTAAAACTAGTGCTCCAGTTACAGCGCCAGATAAAATTAAGCCCATTAAAATTAATGCTGGCCAATAATATGTCAAAAAGTCCTCACCGATTTCTCTAAAATCTACAGCAGGTTCATCTGTAGTAATTTGTTTAATTTCCGAATCTAAAATAACTGCCCCTAAGGAAACCATCATAACTAACATTAATCCAATTCCAGCAAATTTTCTTCTTTTGTCTTCAACCTTTTTGAATATGAGTTCTCTTTTTACCAACATGACTGTAAATAGGATCAAAACTGCAATAGAACCTACATAAACTGCAAGCTGAAACATGGCAACAAATGGAGCATCTAAAAGTAAAAAGAATCCCGCAATACCACCAAGGGTTCCCATCAATGCAATGGAACCATAAATTAAAGATCTTAATTCTAGAGCGGCAATTGCACTACCAATCGTAATTACAGATAGGGCAAGAAAGGCAGCATCAGCCATGTGTCGCACCTCTAGCAGAAATTATTATTTCAGAATCTTGAGCAACAAATGGCTTTACCTGTAATTGAGCAGGAGTGTAAATCAAACCTTCTTTGCTAAATGAAGAAAGTTCATAGTCGTTAGTCATATACAATGCATAAAATGGACATGCATCTACACAAAGTCCACAGAATACACATTTACCATAATCAATTTGTGGCATAATAGATTTTTTGTTTTGTTTCCATTCGTTTGGAACCTTTACCATTCCAATTGCCTCAGCAACACCTTCACATGCAATTGAGCAAAGTTGACAACCAGTACAGTGATCATGGAATAACATGTGTCGTCCTTTAAGGCCTGCAATCCCTACACCTGTTGTTGGATCAAATTGATATCCATCGCCTACGAATTTTAATTTCTCTTCAGGGTACCGAAGTGTAAATCGTTTGAGAGCAAGGTGTTTAATTCCTGAATTTAATGCCTTAATTATCCCAGTAGCAGTTCCCATTAGAATAATCCTCCTGGTCCCAAGATTCCAGCATACAGCAAACCCAGTGCTATAAAGATGTTAACGAATGCAAGTCCAATTAGTTTCTTCCAACCAAGATCAAGCAACAAATCAACTCTAATTCTTGGAAATACACCCCTTGGTAAAAGTATGAAGAAAATTACTCCGGCAGTTTTGAGTACAAACCAGATAGTACCATTTAACATTTCTTGAGAGAATACTGGAAGTCCTGGGATGTTAGCTGTTACTGGACCTAGTTCAATTCCTTTTGTAATTATTTCCTCTGGGAAAGGAGGCCAAAACATTGGTCCATTCCAACCTCCAAGAAATACTACCACAAAGAGGCCTGCAAATGCATATAGTTTCAAGTAACTTCCTAATTGAACCAAACCATACATCATACCCGACAATTCAGTTAGCCAACCTGCCACAATTTCACTTTCGGCCTCTGGTAAGTCAAATGGAATTCTTTCTAGTTCAGCTAACATTGTAATAAAAAAGACAATTGCACCAATTGGGAAAAATACAATCCAAGGGAAACTTGATTGACTTGCAGCAATCTCAGATAGACTCAAAGTTCCAGTTACAATAACAACACCAAGAAATGAAAGAATCAAAGGAATTTCAAATGAAACCATTTGGAACAAGGCCCTAATTCCACCAATGAATGGGAATTTGCTATTGGCAGCCCAAGCTGAGAGAATAGTAATAATCGGGAAAAATCCAATTACTGCAAAAACTGCAAGCAGTCCTACATCTAAATCTGCCACAACCCATCCTGGTGAAACTGGAATTAGAGCAACAAATGCTGCAGCTGTTGCAACAAACAGAACAGGAGCAGCCCAAAAAAGTGGTTTGTCAGCTTTGGCAGGAATAATAATTTCTTTTGAAATTAATTTTAATCCATCACCCATTAATTGTAAAATACCTTCTATTTTTCCACAATAGAAAGGTCCAACTCTTAGCTGAAGTTTGGCCAACATTTTTCGCTCTATAAAGATAGTACCAGCTGCTATTAGTGCAGCAAAACCAAACCCTGGAAATGCAGCGATTCTAAACAGATCAGTTGTCATAAAGGCCTTGATAATTGGGAGCGTTCTAGAAGGATCTGCTATCCAAGTTAATGCAAGAAATGGTGTAAGTATTTCTCCATTGATTACAGGCATTTCAATAAAAAATAAAATAATAAAGACTGCAGGGAAACCGATTAATACAAAAATAAGTAGAGTCCAAAAGCCAACATCTAAGATAGATTTGATAAATTCACTTAGTTTAAAATTTGGCGCGATAACTGACATTTACCTATCAGCCTCCACGGGCCAATAGTTAAGGCTCCAATATATCGAGGGCATGTTTCCTAGTTTTTCTCCAATGAGAAGATGGGGTAATGCAATAAGATTCCTAAATGATGGGACGCTGAGTTTTACTCTATATGGTTCTGGTTTTTTGTCTGAAACAATATAGCAACCTAATGCACCTCTTCCGGATTCTACACGTTTGTAGACTGAATCAAATCCCCCTTTTGGATTTGGTTTTAGTTTAACTCTAACAGAACCTGACTTTGGCATTTTTTGTAATGCATCTCGAATTATTCTGCAACTCTCCATCATGTCAAGCCATGGAATTCTTGATCTGGCATAAGAATCACCACTTTTCATCACATTAGTTTCAAAATCTAATTCATCATAGACATCGTATGGTTCCTTTTTTCTAACATCGTAATCAACCCCACTTGCTCGAAGTACTGAACCTGTTGTACCCAATCTTATGGCATCTTCACGTGAAAGTACTCCAGTCTTTTCTGTCCTTGAAATTAAAATTGGATTATCATAGAAAACATCTGCATATTCTTTAATTCTTTTTTCAAAGTAATTTACTTGTCTCAAACAGACGTCTTCAAAATTTGCAGGTAAGTCATTTCGAATACCTCCAGGAATAAAGTAAGAGTGTGTAACTCTCGCCCCAGTCATTTTTTCTAAAAGATCAATTAAGAGTTCACGGTCTCCGGCAGGCCACATAAACATCGTAGAGTGACCCAAAAAGATTCCATAGATTGCAAGCCAGTACATTGTATATACACACCTGTTCAATTCAGCTGCAATTACTCTGATGTATTTTGCACGTTCGGTAATTTCAAGACCAAGAAGTTCCTCTACTCCTAAAACATAGGGATACAAAATATTACAAGAGTCGTGGATAACAGGTCTTTCTAAATGTGGAATGTTTAGAACATAATTTCTATATTCTGCCATTTTTTCCTCTCCTCGGTGAACATAACCTGGGTCAGGATCACATGCAACAATATAGTCACCATCAATTTGTACAATTATTCTCATATGTCCAGAACCTGGATGTTGCGGCCCAACATTGAGAGTCATAATTCTCTCATCTGCTTTTTGAATTGCCAATCCTGGTGGTAGTGCCGGTGTACTCATTTCTATCTCCCCTTATTCCTAAAGTCTTTTCTTAATGGTGGTAAATCTGCCCAATCCTCTGGCAAAAGTAATCGTCTGTTATCCGGATGACCTTCAAAGTAAACACCTAACATTTCAAAAACTTCCCTTTCGTGAAATTCTACACTGTAGAATATATCTCTAAGAGTGGGAAGTTTAGTTGCGTCATTACCTGGAATTGGATCATCCTCTCTCTGTGCCCTTGTTGCCAGTGCAAGAATTTGTCTACTTAGTGTCGGATCAGTGTAAGAACTCAAATGATATACCACTTCAATTTCCTTATCTGCTGGATAATCAACTCCTGCAACAGAATCTACGTGATCATAATTTAGAACATCTCTTGCAAATTCAGCAACTTCATGAATAACGTCTCGGGCAACCTTAATTCCCACTCGATCTGGCTTTACAAAGGAAATAGTAGTTTTTTCACCAAACTTTTCGGTAATTTTATCTGCAATTCCCTTTTCAAAGGCAGGTAATTCTGGCTCTTCTTTTGGTGCAGCCTTTACAGGAGCAGGTTTTGTTGCCGGTTTTTCAGGAGATTTTTCATCAACCATCTTTGAATCTTCAGGTTTATTTTCACCTATTTCTTTTTCTGAACTCATTATACAAACTTCCTAGCCTTCATCCTCTTGATTTTTTCTTGAAGTAACATACATCCTTGGATAAGAGTTTCAGGTCTAGGTGGACAACCTGGAACATACACATCTACTGGTAAAACTCCATCGATACCTGGAAGGACATTGTATGAATCAAAATACAAGCCTCCAGTAATCGCACAAGCTCCCATTGCAATTACATATTTTGGTTCTGGCATTTGATCATAAACTAAACGTAAACGTGGCGCCATCTTTCTGGTAATAGTTCCCTGAACCACAACTAAATCACATTGTCGTAATGATCCGAATGCTTCAATGATACCAAATCGCTCAACGTCATATCTTGGACTAGACGCAGCTCCAAACTCGACGCTGCAGCAAGCTGTTTCAATGTGTACGGGCCATAGGGACCAAATTCTTCCCCAATTGATTGCATAACCTAATGGTTTGTCAATTGCTTTTTCTAAAATATCCCCTAGTTTTCCAATAAACACATTAGCATTTTGTGGAGTTATCAGATCTTTTAGCATTCTAGTCCCTCAAAACAATAATTTTTGTTAGTATAAAAAACTACCAAATATTTCTCCTCCCCGATTGATATAAAGCAAAAGTCATTGCAGCAAATATTATTCCTAAAAATCCAATGATCGGAAGTGTAGCTTCTTTTGGAAGATACAAAATAGTGCTTCCCCATGCATAAAGAAAAATTGCAACCACATCGAAAACTACAAACATCAAAATGTACGCATAATACTGCATCATAAAGTGAGTTCGTCCTTCACCGGTTGGAACTTGGCCACATTCCATTGGCAAAAATTTTACCGGATTACTTCTTTTTTGTGGAGAAAGCATCCTTGAAATGACCAGTGCAGGTGCCATCGCTGCTACGGCAAATCCAAACATTAACACAACGGTACTATAATTGCCCGCTAATTCCCCGACCAATTTAGCTTTGAACCCAACTTTTTGTATAAAAAGGTATGCACATTTTTTTTGATCTAATTTTTTTAAAACCCGGTTTTGGTAAAGTACTTTATAGGATAACCACAAAAAGCGATCATGTCATTGAATATTGGAGATATGGCTCCTAACTTTGAACTTCCTGACACAGAACTAAAAATGCGGACTTTGGAGGAATTCAAGGGAAAGAAAATTGTGCTGTCGTTTTTTGTTGCTGCAAGTTCTCCAGTATGTGAGACAGAATTGTGCACATTTAGAGACGCTTGGGATGAGATGTCAAATCTTAATGCTCAAGTAATTGCAATAAGTAACGATGGTCCATTTGCAAACAAAGCTTTTGGAGAAAAACATAACTTCAAATTTCCATTATTGGCAGATTATAATAGTAAAACAATTCGTGATTACGATGTACTGATGAAAGATTTGTTGCATATCAAAGATTACAATGCTGCTAAACGTTCTGTTTTTGTCATAAAGGAAGATGGGAAAATTGGTTACAAGTGGGTTTCTGAAGATCCATTAAAAGAACCAAACTATGAAGAAATTAAAAATTTCCTAAAATAGAAAAAATTTTTTATTCTATTTCTGCAACTACATCGCCTTTTGCGACTGTTCCACCTTCTTTTATTTTGATAGATTTTACAGAGCCATCTTTGTGTGCTTTAACAGCTACTTGCATTTTCATGGACTCTAAAGTACAAACAACATCACCTTTCTTTACAGAATCTCCATCAACAACTGCAATCGATACAACTTTCCCGGGAATTTGACTTTTCAAAGATAATTCTGCATTACCAGTGCTAGCGCCACCAGTGACTTTGTAAACAACTTCATCAAAGTGAGCATTTGTTTTTAGAGTGATTGGGACATTATCTATTACAAGATTCATTTCACTTGTAGATTGTTCAAGATATTTTGCTCTGTGATATGTTTGATCTAAAATAAATTCAATTCCTTTTGAGGTCATGTTTAGAATTTTTAATTTATGTTCATCATCATTAATTTTAATTACATATTCATTATTACCAAGATTTTCCATGATCTGCCCTTCAAATGATTTTTCAATATCTGATATTTTGTAATCCATAATTTATCAACCTAATTTATTTTTCCAGTTGGAGTTATTACCAGCACGGTTTTGTATACGACTTTTAAAGTATTCAGAATGAATTATTGCAGCAGCTACAGCTGCCTCACTTTTTTCTTCTTTTTCTTTCTTAAGATCTTCAGTCAATCTATCAATCATACCATGGCGCTTGAGAAAATCAGTGGAAAGTTCTCCATTTTTGTATTCATCTGAATTTAGAATTGTTTTATAGAGAGGAATTGAAGTTTCTACTCCTTGAATGTAAAAATCATTTAACG
Source organism: Nitrososphaerota archaeon (assembly GCA_032125915.1). Classification (GTDB taxonomy): domain Archaea; phylum Thermoproteota; class Nitrososphaeria; order Nitrososphaerales; family Nitrosopumilaceae; genus Nitrosomaritimum. Next base: position 1,000 of record JAQBBT010000190.1, on the reverse strand, counting down.
CTGAAAGCATTCGAGTTCTAGATTCTTCAAATGTTTGCCCCCATGTACAGAGTTTTGCCATAAGTGAGTCATAGAATGGAGAAACTGTACATCCAGGGTACAGATAAGTATCACATCTAACGCTTGGTCCGGCGGGAATTGTTACATCCGGAACAGGACCAGTTGACGGAGCAAAGTCAAAAAATGTATCTTCTGCGTTGATTCTACATTCTATTGCGTAACCGTTCATTTTGAGATCACTTTGTTTGAATGGAATGGCTTCTCCATTTGCAATATCTATTTGTAATTTGACCAAATCCAATCCCGAGACAAGTTCAGTAATTGGGTGTTCTACTTGTAATCTAGCGTTGATTTCAATAAAGTAGAATTCTCCATTATCAGCTCGAAGAAATTCGGCAGTTCCCAAGTTTGTATAGTCAACTGCGTCAGCGGCTTTACAAACTATTTCACCTATACGTTTCCTTGTTTCGTCATCAACTGCAGGCGAAGGAGTTTGTTCAATTAATTTTTGATTACGTCTTTGAATCGAGCATTCTCTTTCAAAGATATGAACGGTGTTTCCATGAGTATCTCTGGCCATCTGATATTCAATGTGCCTAGTTTTTTCAAGGAATTTCTCTACAAGAATGGCAGACTTTCCTACTGCTGCAATAGATTCTCCTGTAACAGATTCATAGCCTTCACGTAATTCTTTATCATTAGTTACTATTCTAATTCCACGACCACCACCACCATAAACTGATTTTAGCATTACAGGATAACCAATGTTATTTGCAATTTTTTCTGCATCATCAGCATCTTTCACTAGACCAGGACTTCCAGGGACAGTTGGAACTTTTGCTTTTTAGCATTGCAGCTTTACATTTCATTTTGTCCCCGCAGAGATCCATTGAATCTGCAGATGGTCCAATGAAATTAATTTTATTTTTTTCACACAGTCTTGCAAAGTCATCATTTTCAGAAAGAAAACCATAACCTGGATGAACAGCATCTGTGCCAG
>JAQBBT010000189.1:0-6641 GCA_032125915.1 Nitrososphaerota archaeon | reverse complement strand
CTCTCATTGCACCATCCAAGCTAGGATCTGAAACATCAAGGTTTTCAAGTAAATCAGATAAAATATTCAAAAATTCTCTTACTTGTTTTGGGTTTTCAAAATCAGGCTCAGTTACGATCTCTACAAGTGGTGTGCCTGCGCGGTTATAGTCCACCAGAGTGATTTGATTTTTTGAAGAACTTCCCTCATAAATTAGCCGTCCAGGATCTTCTTCTAACTGAACTCTTGTAATTCGTATTTTTTTATCACCAACCATTATCATACCAGCCCCTCCAACACTAGTATCCCCATAGATGTTTAGCTGAGTTATCTGAAAGTTTTTTGGGAGATCAGGGTAAAAATAATTTTTTCTAAAAAACGCAATTTTTTCTGGAGTACTACAATTCAGAGCCATGGCAATAATGGTTGCTTTTTCGATTGCTTTTTGATTTATTCTTGGGAGAGTACCAGGCAAGCCCATACAGATAGGACAGATGTTTGCATTGATTTCGTGTTCTCGATAATTTGCCTTACAAGAACAAAATAATTTACTTTCAAGTTTTGTCAACTGACAGTGTATCTCTAATCCAATTTTAGTCATATTGGAACCTCTGGTAATTGTACAGTTGTTTCAAGCGCACGAGCTGCTTGTAACAATGATTTATCATCACTGTGTTTTGCTAATAACTGCATGCCAATTGGCAACCCATTTGATATAGAATAAGGTACAGAAATAGATGGCACTCCAGTAAGATTTGACATTACAGTGTTAATGTCAACTAGGAACAAGGCAATAGGATCATCAATTTTTTCACCAATTTTAAATGGTAAAATAGGAACAGTGGGTGCAACCAAATAATCGTATTTTTTAAAAGATTCAGTTACTTCTTTAGTCAGTTTACTTTTTACTTTAAGAGCTTTGAGAAAATATTTGCCTGCATGGCCAGATGATGGAACAAATCCTCCAAGTATCATTCTTCGTATTACTTCAGGACCAAATTTAGATCTAGCTTTAGAAATATATGAATTAAATTCAAAACCCTCAACTGGAAAATCATACCCATATCGAAGATTATCATATCTTGCAAGATTACTTCCAGCTTCTGTTGCAGTAATCGTATAGTATGATGCCACAGAATATTTTACCATGTCAATTGAGACACCCTCACAGACGGCGCCAAGTCCTTCTAATTTAGAAACGGCATCATTTGTTGCAGAAAGTACGGCAGGATCAATTCCTTCACCCATCATTTCTTGAATTATGCCTATTTTCTTCCCTTCTATGCCTGAATCTATCTCTGAGAGATAATCTTGATTTCCATTATCAATTGTTGTATTGTCATTTGGGTCCAGTCCAGATAAAATATTTAGCAAAAATGCAGTGTCTTTAACAGTTCTTGTTATTGGTCCTATTTGCTCAATACTGTTTGCATATGAGATTAAACCATATCTGCTAATCAAACCATAAGTTGGCTTGTATCCGACTGTTGAGCAAAAGCTAGCTGGATTTCTAACCGACCCACCAGTGTCAGACCCCAATGATGCTACACATTCAAAAGCACTAACTGACACTGCACTTCCTCCAGATGAACCTCCAGGAACATATTCAGTATTCCAAGGATTCCTGCTTGGCCCATATGCACTAAACTCGGTGGTAAGTCCCATTGCAAATTCATCCATATTTGCTTTTCCTACAAAAACTGCGTCTTGTTCTTTTAGTTTTGATATTACCGTTGCATCGTATGGCGCAACAAAGTTTTCTAGCATTTTTGATGCGCATGTTGTTTTAGAGTGCTTTATGCAAATGTTGTCTTTAATTGAAATTGGCATCCCAAAACATGCTCCAACTTTATCACCTGACTTTATTTTTTTGTCTATTTGTTTGGCTTGCTCTACTGCCTTGGAATTTATTTGTAAAAACGCATGTAATTTTTCATCAACGTCTTTAATTCTATCAATTGTTGCTGAAACAAATTCTTCAGCAGAGATGTGTCCATTCTTTACTCCTTCGACATATTCTAAAGCAGAAATTTTGAGATTCAATTAGCCCATCTTTGGGGCTCTTACATAACTGCCCTTGTAGTTCTTTAGTTTCTCAATTAATTTGTCTTCAAATGGAATGTATTTGTCTTCTCTTAAGCTAGACAATGGTAAATCATTCATAGTGATTTCTTCGTCTTCTACTCCCGCAGAATCCAATATATCAAAAAAATTAATCATGTCATGGACTTTTTCTACAAACTCTTTATGATCATGAACATCAATTTTCATTAATTTTGCAACTTGTTCGATTTCTTCTTCAGTTACCAATAAAATCACCTAAAATAGATAGCCAGTAACAGCTCCAAATTCTAAGGATTGATCTTTAAAATAAGGAGTAATTTCAGGCACAAAAAAGCCAAATACTGACATAGTTGTAGTTGTTGATTTTCGATATATTACCGTTTATTGCCAAAATTTTCAGCAGTCATTTGATGCAAATTATTCACAAAAGAACTAGTGCAGGATCTAAACGGATTTCCCAATATCAGAAATATCATTAGTTGGCATTTTTTAGGCAATAAAAACAAATTATGTATCAAAAAATAAAACTAATTTTTTTGCACTTTTGATATTTAATTGGCAGTGTGTAGAATTATCTGTTTTTTCCAATTTAGAGAAATTCCAAATGCCACAAGATAAATCAAAATTCCCATAACCAAGGCATATGAGGCACCAAACAATATTCCGGTAACTACTGTTAGTACTGCACCAAGTACAGAAAATGCACCATTAATGGCCCACAACCATGGAATGTATGTAGGCAAACTAGATTTTAGTACTCTCATTCCAGTTGGCAATGGCATCCCCATCAAAAATCCAATTGGTGCAAGCATCACTACACTTACAGCTACCTTTACTGCAAAATCTTCTGAAATTACAGAATGTATTATACTAGGCAACATTATAGAATAAAAAAGGCCTATTCCCACAATTCCTAAAATAACAAATGATAAATTTTGTGTTCCTATTTTCATAAATCTTGTACTTGTAAGACTTCCAAGCCCACTTGATAAAAGCATAGTAAAAAGTAAAATTGCAAAAGTCATTGTAGGATTTCCTAAAAGCAAAATTAATTTTTGCAGTAATGCCAACTCTATGAGAATAAAGCCCGCACCAAGTGCTGCAAAATACAACACTGCACTAGATACTCTAAGAGATGATGTATGTTCTGTGTTTTTTCTCAGCCATAGAAAAGGAATTACAAGAAACGCACCTGCAATGATAATTGAGATATACAGCAGTGTTTCCAGTATTGATGGAATTGGTTTTTCAAACGACAAGAAAAATGGACTATCATCAGTTACAGGATGCACTTTGGTCGGATATTTTTCATTAAATTCCTCTAACGAAATATTATCTTTAAACAGCGTAGGGTATGGTTCTAACATTACCTTGCCTGGAATTAGTATTGGTTTGTAGTTATGTCTATCAAATGAATCAGATAAGAATAAAATTTCAGACTCGGTTAGAATTGATTTTGAAAGTATGGATAATGTAACGCTTGGATCTTGTATAGTAGACTCTGATGATACAGTTACAATGTGACTATACACTTCATCTCGTGGAATTCCGTTGTTTTCTAATAATTGTGTAAATGTGGTTACAAATCTTGGTGCATCAATAAGCCACCTTACGGCTACAATTTTTCCATCTTCCTCTAGATGATCGTAATACTCTTGAAATCCCTCTATCGTGTAAAGAAAATTCTCAGAGACACCAAGACCACCTGATGATACAGATGCCCATGTATCAACAAATGGGATATAGATTATGTCAAATTTTTCTGTAGAACTTGATACAAAGCTTCTGCCTTCATCTACATTGGAATGAACATATTCATGATCGTAAAGATTTCCGGCCTTTGCACCATAACTTTTTACTGTTTCAAAAATTATTGGATTAATTTCAACTGTAGTGACATCAGTACTACCACTAGCTATTGCAGCTATTACATCTCGTCCTCCACCTGAACCAATAATCAAAACCTTAGGATCATCTTTCATCTTAAATGGAATATACTGCATCCATGAAGAGAGTTCTTTTCTACTCTCTGGAATACCATCCCAAGAAATTATGTTGGTTCCTGCTCCACCGTCAATGAAAATTTTTGCAATTAATCCCTCCTCTGCACATTGTGATGGGTTTCGTGGATCAAGTGCAGGAATACAATCACCAGATATTCCTTCTACTACATCAATTCGAGAAAAGGAATTCCATTGTGTTTTTACAATTTGAGATCCAGGATTTTCTCTTAAGAAAATTGGCAGATCCTTGTTTGCAGTAGGGTCTGTTTGAATTGAAAATACCTGTGAATCAAAATTGATTACTAGTAAAGATATTGAAAATAAAAGAAATACAAAACTGATTAGAATTTTTTTCTTGTTTCTAGTAATTAATGAAAATATAATAGCACATATGGTAGCAATTATCCCGACAAGAAGTGTTGTACCCTCCCCACCAATCAGTGATAAAAATAATACTACAGATATTGCACCAACTGATGCTCCAATAAGGTCAGATGCATAAAGTCTTCCTGCAGTTTGTGCAAAGGCGCTAAATGCTGTGGATATTACTACTCCTACAAAAAAGAACGGAATTGCAAACAAGAACATGAATAGTGGAAGATATGCTAACTGTGATGCCAACGAGTGCATCACAAAAAGGGTAATTGGTATGATTAGACATATTCCAATTGATGAGGCAATCGTAAGGTCTGCAGCCCAGTTTTCCTTTATTTTCTTTAATCTATAATGAACTAGCAATCCTGATGAACCAAGTCCCACTAGCGCTACTGAGACTGCAACGAATGCAAAGTGATACCAAATTGCAGCGGAAAAAATCCTTGTAATTGCAATTTCAAGTACCAAGCCGGCAAGGGCAGTGAGAAAAACTCCTGCAAAAAGGAATCTTTTGTTAATTATTGTTGGCGATAGCCCAAATTCTGACAATTTGTTTGTACCAGTTTTGGTTAGTATATTATCCTTTGAGATTGGTTTTTGTTATACGTGATGTAAGATAAAAATCTAAAATGTTCAAAATTTTATAATTTTAGTTCCTAGAGATTACAACTTTTGTAAGAGTTTTTTTGTGCTCCACATTTTTTAAATCAATCTCTAGAATAAGTGAACACATAAGTAAACAAAGAATATTAAAAGAATTTATTCCGTCAGAAAAATTATCTGAATATCATATCCTAATTTTTAATTTTAGAAATTTTCATATACCAAACATACAACAAAAATTTATGATAATTGGAAAAATTCAACAAGATGAAAAAACAATTAGACTAAACACAGATATCAATTGTTCAAATTGTGGAAAAAGTGTTCCAGGTGGAATTAAAACATCAGAAAAATATTCTCAAACCGATGATTTCAAAAATGAATTAAAAGAGTTTAAGAAAAATTATTTGTGCGGAATTTGTAGAGATAAAAAAAGAGTAAACAAATCTTGAATCCGTTATTTCAGCTTAGTACCAGAAGTTATCATAAAGAGGTTCTAATAGTAAAACAAGCTCTGATAGACCTAGAAAAAGAATGTAATGTACAAAATGGATATACCATAGAAGAGCCATTTGACAAATTTGGCTGGACGTTTTTTAATATCCAAATCAGTGAAGAGATGGTAAGTATTATTGAAAAATCAGGCATGATGGAAGGGGCGCTAGGATACAAAATAGGAGAACAGTTGACCAATTTTGTAGGACATTACCTAGAAACTAAAGGGAGTAACGTAAGAATTAAGAAAATCAATTACGGATAATACCCCTACAATTATCCAATGAAATTTAAGATATGAGTTAAGAATCAGATAGAGTAGTTTTAGTTAAAGAATCTTGGAAAATCAAGTCCAAGGATTCTATCATCATTCCTTGATCAACTAAATCATCAATGGTTGCCACCAAAGAACCAGAATTAAGGTCAACAATAGAAATAGTTCCAGAATTCAATCCATCTAAATTAAGCAAATTGTTTTGAACAAACATGTATTGTCCATCTGTACTAAACAGTACATGATGCGCACCTGGTTGTGCAGGTAATGTTCTTATCAGTTCTGGTTGTTCTGGATTTTGCAAACTATATTCATTTACAACTCCAGGAACAGCAAAACTAACAAACAGATTTCCTTTTGGACCCATACTCAAATCAAGTGGCCATGAATGTTCACGAAGTGTTCCATCATCTACTAGTTTAGGTTCAAATGATTCTGTTTGCTCATCCCAGATAAGAGCCCAAATGGTTCCATCTAGCATCCCTGTAACATAAGCAATGGATTCATCAGGATGAAACATTACTTCTACTGGAGCACTTGGAGTATCTGGATTTTTTGCCAACTCTATTGTAGAGAGAACATTTCCCGTACTCAATTCTACTATACTGACGCTACTTTGAGGATCATCAAGTGCAGGAGAGATTGTTTGTGTTACTATCATACGATTAATTTTTTCATCAGAGGATAATCCATGGGGATATTTGATGTATGCATCGGGATTTTGCTCCTGATTGGATGAGATTTCACCTATCAATTTGTCTGTTTTGCATCAAACACCATCACATTATCCGAACCCATACAAGTAAGATAGAATTTTGTTCCATCCTTACTGAAAATCATATCCTCAC
>JAQBBT010000188.1:0-4264 GCA_032125915.1 Nitrososphaerota archaeon | reverse complement strand
ACTCATTGTGGATTTGTTACAAGATTTGAAGTAGAGCACAATGCTCACGTAAAGATTCACTATTTGTAATCTTTTTTTAAAATTTTGCTGAAAACTTTTCCATCTCTGGAATACACGATCGAATAGAAAATATCAAGTGTGGGAAACCCTTTTGATATTCACTAATATAACTAAGTGCTACTTTTTGAGTTCTAAATTTTATTCTAATTCCATCTGGTTTTGATTCGTTTCCATAAACATCATAAATCACAATGTCGCATACATTTGGTTTTACGTAATACTTGGTGTTGCAAAACCATAAAACTCCAAAAGAAAAAACAAAAAAACCTGTGATGACTTCATCAAAAAATTTTTTCATGTGATGCATTTTAACAGGATCTTTATAAGGACTAACCACAAGAAATAATGTGGACAAATCAAAAAAATATAATGTCACCAAAGTATATTGCAGTAAATGTGATCTAGTTTTTGAATCTAGAGAAAAGTTCGAAATTCATTTTGATGCCCATTATTCAAACGTAGTTTGTGAGACATGTCCTGTCGACACTGTAATTGCAAAATTTGTGAACCTCTTTAGACGAAAGTCTCATAACAATTTGGAATAAGTTTTTTAAACAAAATTTCGCGATTAGTATTATGAAAAAGAAAGGCATTATTGTAGGTGTCATTGTAGCTCTTATTGCAATTGGTATTATTGCATCATATTCATCATCATCTAGTGAAACTGTAAACTTGGATATGGGGAGAACTCATGGGGATGTTTCAACTGCAATGGGCTCTCCAATTCAAGGCGATCCTTCTGCTCCAATAACCATTATAGAATTTGGAGATTTCCAATGTCATGCTTGCTACGGTTGGTTTCATAACGAAAAACCTGAAATTTACGATAATTACATAGCTACAGGTAAGGCCAATCTTGTCTTTGTTGATTTAGCTTTTTTGGGACGTGATTCACCAACTGCAGCTCAGGCCTCTTATTGTGCTGAGGACCAAGGAATGTATTGGGAATACCATGATTTACTGTACAATTCACAGGAGTCTCAAATTGATAATGGCTGGGCAAATTCTGAAAGACTAAAGGCTTTTGCATTTAGCTTGAGCCTTGATATGGATTTGTTTGAGAGTTGTCTTGATTCTGGAAAGTATTCTAAAAGGGTACAATACAATGTGTCAGAAGCAAAAAAACACGGTGCAAGTGCTACTCCAACATTTATCATTGTAGGACCTAATAATCAACAAGAGCAATTTCAAGGTGGGCAGCCATACAGTATCTTCAAAAAAATTATGGATAATATGATCTGATTTGGTTGAAACTTTAAAGATTGTATTTTCGAATTCCAAATATTCTCTTTTGGCAATTGGGATCTTTGTTTCTATGTTGATTGGATTACTTGTTTTATCTGAGTACATTTTCTTTCAACCTTTTGTGGCAGGACATATTCCACAAGGAACTGAATTTGGATTTTTGTTAATTGTTATCCTATCTGGATTGTCTGCATTAGTTCTTCCCATGAATGTTTATAGAATTAATATCTTGAAAAATTCAAAACATAAAATTGGAGGAAGTGTATTTGGTTCATTTATTGGAGCAGCAGCAGGTGCATGTAGCTGTGGCCCTATAGGATTTGCACTTATCTCTACTTTTGGAAGTGTAGGTGCAACATCTCTGGCATTTCTTACAAACTATGAAATTCCAATTAGAATTGCCGCCATTGGATTATTGGGACTAACGTACTATACTACCGTAAAATCACTAAGAGTAGAATGCAAAATCAAGCCACAGTAGGCGTCATTATATCATAAAAAGAACCTTTTGGAACACTAAGATTCACAAAATATTCAGGCTGGATAATTTTTGCAAGTATTTCTAATCCTGTGATTGTTCTAATACTTGGTTTACTGAAAAATGAATTAGCATCAACTGCAAAAACTCTTTTATTTTTAACGGCGCGTAAACTATTCCAATCTAGATTATTTTTTAGAATTTTATTATATTCCTTAATTGTTCGTTTGGCGTTAAAGCCACATGGCATAAGAATAATTATCTCTGGGTCTGATTTTAGTATCTCGTCAAAGCTCATTTTTCTTGAATGTTCTCCTTTTTTACTAATCATGTTTATTCCTCCTGCAAACTCAATCATTTCTGGAATCCAATGACCTGCTGTAAAAAATGGATCAATCCATTCAATCGCAAGTACTTTGATTTTTACTCCCTTTGAAATTTTCTTTACATATGAAATTCTTTTTTCAAGTTCTATTCTTATTTCCTTAGCTCTTTTCTTTCTTTCAAGAATATTTCCAATCTCAATTACAGATGTTAAAATTTCTTCCAAGTTATGGGGATCCATTGAATACACTGTTGGTTTTTTAGGCAAAATCTGAATTGCTTTGTTTACTTGATTAGTGTAGGCTGCACATACTTTGCATGTTTCTTGAGTAATTATTAGGTCGGGGTTGGCTTTTTTCAAATTTACTTCATCTAAAATAAAAATATTTTTTCTTTCATTTAGTAATTGACATGTTTGGTTGTTAATTTCATTACTGGATAATTTTTCTGAATTTATTACAGAATTAATCACTCGTAGTTTTGTTTGTGCCTCTTTTGGATACTTGCATTCATGTGTAACTCCATAAAGTAATTCTTGATCTCCAAATTCATAAATTAATTCAGTGGCACTTGGTAAAAATGATACAATCCTCTTAACTTTCATAACGCTGATTCAAGTGTTGATCTTTAAAGATTATCTGATTTTGGTTAATTTTTCACATTAGGCAAGTTACTCAAGAAAACCCTACTTAGTGACTAATTGAAGTGTTAACGAGTTTATCGACAAAGAGTAAAAATAGAATCCCCCCTTTCTAGGAACAAAAAGTTGCATTAATCCACATTATAATCCAGATCCGTTAAATTTGTAGACGTCCGATATAGATCATGATAATTCATTGTGAGTGTGGCGTTTGTCGACATCAAATCGAAGACGAATGTATTGGAAAGGAATGTAATTGTTGCAGTAATTTTCACCTTCGTTCAGGATAAATTCAACAAGTTATAATTCTCCTCCGTCTCAAAAAATAGTTTCAAATTAACAGTTCATTCAAAAGTATTAATGAGATTTTAAAAGTTTAAAAAATAATTTCAAATCCAAAATTCAATATTTTTTTCCATGTCATTTAATGAACTTTTTTTCATCTCTATATTTTCAGGAATACTAAATCCTGTCTTGTCTATTATCAAATTAGGATATTGTTGACACAGAAGTTCCATATCCCAACATGGAAAGAAAAAGTGAAAACAAAGCAATCGTGGGCCACCATCTCTATCACGCATAATCAAAATCCTTGAAATATCAGTAATCTCTTCTTTACATGTACTACAAACGTGTTTTTGTTCTGAATAATATTTAGTAGTTTTTTCTACTGGCAGATGTGTATTCAGGACATGCGTGATTCTTTTGGTGCCTTTTTCGACAATTAAGGTAATTTGTTTACTATGAGCCAAAATATCATGTTTTTGATCGTGTGATTTTTTTTGTAAAATATTGTTCTAGTCCTTGATGCCAATTTTTCTCAGAACCTAAAGGCCAATCAGATGGTCTAAGTTTAGATCTGTTATTAGACAAGGTTGATTTTTCCACTATCTCTATTGGTTAAAAAAACTTCATTGTTAAACATAATATTGTCACAAAAAAAATAAGACAATTCATTTTTATCTGATTTCATGTTTTTTTAGTATGAATTAAAGTACTAAAATAATCATTAGCTGTGTTGATTATATTTTATATTGTAAGCTAACCAAACTTAATGTTCCAAAATAGTCTACTTAACTCATGATGACAAAAAACGGTGAGACAATTCAAGATTATTTAGAAGGTCTCCAACATGAAATCTCCTTAGGATGTGAAAACTATGGTCACAGGTATTCCCAAAATGGGGCTATTTCATGTATAAGATGTGGTGAAGTAAAAGATTACTAATTTTTTAAATCCATTCTAAAAAAATTGAAAATTAATCAATTTTAGGTAAAAGAAAAATTATAGAGTACGGGTTGCCGTGCCTCTTGAAGAGCTAACTCTCATTCCAACAGGTATTGGTGTACGTCTTGATTTAGGATACATCGAAGAGTGTACTCCAGCAGTACCACGTTTTGTTGAAATTATGGTACTTGTTGGCAGTAAAGCCATTTTTTCTTCTTGATATGTTTTGAAGACTTCGCCGGACCAATTTGGAATACCAATTTCAAGTCGAATACTCTGAGTACCTTTGT
>JAQBBT010000187.1:0-2763 GCA_032125915.1 Nitrososphaerota archaeon | reverse complement strand
CCTTGATTTCATCTCATCTAATTCAAATATCATAGTTGGGGGATTTATTCCGTTAAAATTAGATGCTAGGGTTAAAAATTATTTTTCTGGTCAGATTGACGACATATTGCTTTATGATACAATTATTTTAAAAGATCAAATTTCCACATTATATCAAAATGATAGAGTATCTTACAAACCGATTATACAGAATATAGAACAACCAGTTTCAAATATTATCGGTGTCGCAAACATCTATGGATTTGTCGCTGATCCGAATAATCCAAATGACCAAAGAATGGAAGAGATATCTTATGTAGGATATAAAATAAAAAAATCACCTCAGAAGGATATAAAATAAAAAAATCATCTTCAGGAAATAATCGATCCATTATCTCTGAAACCTCTAACGATAGTTCCAATACATTAGTAACAAACCAAATTACAAATCCGTATAATCAAACTTCTGAAATTAGTAAACCAATTGTTGGCTCTGGAAGCTCAACTACGGTTTGCCATTTTCCTGCTGATGGGATTAGTGGTGCCTTTACATTTATCGTTTCCCCCTCGTCAGTAAATAGACATCTAAATCATGGTGATACATTAGGAGAATGTGTCGATTAATTTCAACTTGAACAGATTTTTTGTTCAAGAAGGAGTAGATTTTTTTATTTTTTATCCTTCCTAAAAAATAATTTCAAATTAACATTTCAATTAAAGTGTTAACAAGTTTATCGACTTTAAGAAACTAGAAAAACAAAAAATCAATCAAATTTGATTATTTCCTCTTTGACCAAATATTGGAAATTCGAAGCTAATTCGTTTTCTGAAATTACACCATCTAGATACCATCGCATTATGTTTTTTACCCATACTGGAAATATCGATTTTTCTAATTCTGGAGATAGTTCAATCTCAGGAATCAATTCAGGTTCTAAAGTAGGTTCAGATGATGTAATTGTGCTATTATCATAGATGAAAAAAAGATCTTTGGATAATTCTTCTGTCCCATAAATTAGTTGAATTTTATAGCTTCCATTTTCCTTGAAAAGATTTTTGTTCGTATCAAAATTATAACTAAAGGATCCATCAGAATTTGGCAATGTCTGATTAATGGATAGACCTTTGTTGTTAGGAGAAATAACTGTAAGGCCAATAGCATATCCAAAAAGAATTTCACTTACATCTCCTGTCACCTTAATTGGTTCACCCTGATGATAGGAACGTTTGTCAGTATTGGCAGATATGGCGACTTTGGGAGGTAATGCAAATTCAGGTGTTGATATCGATGAGTCATATTGAGATTTAAAAATAGAGAATTGTGTACTGGCAGTTTTATCTCCATTTAAGGTACTGATTTGTATGGTGTATTTTCCAGTTAGTGTTTGATTGAGGATTTTGGGGTCAGTTTCTAAAAGTGGATATCCAATGTGAGTAGCCCACAAATCATTTCCAGAATACATTGGAAATATCTCAGAATCTTTTAGAATTTTTTTTGTAGGATCATGAATTACTTTCATATAGTAATGCCGGTCACTAGGAGACTTATTTTGAATTTCTACAAATGCACGAATCAGTTGGTTGGGTGAATTTAGATAAAATTTATCGCCACCTTCCATTTTTACAGATATTTTTGAATCTAAGGAATCTGCGGTGAAAAATTTAAATTTTTCTGTTGGTTTAAAATGTCCAAGGATGAATAGTGTTTTTGCGATATCTTGATCACCATATATTGCTCGAACCACATAGGTTCCCTGAGTCCACATCGGATCTTTTGTACTAAATGTGTTTGAATAATTTCCATCTGGATCTGGTTCTAATTTATCGGCATATACAATATCCCCACCTTTCCAAAGTTGGATTCTAATTAGAGCGTTAGGGATTACATGGGATACTTTGCCTGAAATTATGATTTTGTCTCCCTGGTTGTAACTACTTTCATTAGTTGTAACGGTTAATCCAGGCACATATGCGGTCTGAGCAAAAGAGTAAGTTACCATAGAAATCAATGATAGGCACATCAAACTAATAATGAAGATTGTTATCGATGGTTTCAATTAGTTTTATAATATTTATTAAGATATTATATTATCAAAAAATCAAAAAATAAATCAAAAAGCTAATTTTCAATTACAATTTTTCCGCCTAAATTGTAAAATTGATAATTGAAACTTTTTTTGATTTTTTTACATAATCCTTCCCAAAAAATAATTTCCAAATCTGTTTAGCCTTACATTCGACCAAACTTAATATTCGCACAACCATGAGAAATTACAGATGGGTAAGATCAACATTGAAAAACAAGATTCAGTCAAGATGTATAAAATTAGAAAAACACTTGATGAATTAACTGAAAAATCAGGACATGGTACTGAATTAATTACAGTATACATTCCAAAGGGAAAACAGCTTCACGAAATAATCAGCACTCTAAAAGAAGAGCAAGGAACTGCAGATAACATAAAATCAGATTTAACCAGAGGACACGTAGTAGATTCGCTAGGAAAAGTTATTCAAAGATTAAAGATGTACAAAAAAACCCCTGAGAGAGGATTAGTAATTTTTTGCCGACACTCCGGCCGACGCCCGTCGCGCGCGGGAGCTTGGGGCCGAAGGGATCGGCCTCTGCCGCACCGAACACATGTTCTTCGAGGGTACGCGCATTGATGTCGTGCGCGACATGATCATGGCGCCGAACGCGGCCGCGCGCTCTGAGGCGTTGGCGAGGCTCGAGCCGCTGCAGACCGCTGATTTCGAGGGAATCTTCAAGGCGATGGACGGATT
>JAQBBT010000186.1:0-9752 GCA_032125915.1 Nitrososphaerota archaeon | reverse complement strand
ATAGTTCATAGAGTTGTATCAATTACAGATGATGATCCCAAAACGATTCGAACCAAGGGAGACAATAATGTAGCCTCTATTCCAGGAACAGATTTTCCAATTACAAATAAAGAATACATCGGTAAGGTAGAATATGTAATTCCTCAGATTGGTTATGTAACCCAAGTTTTGAAGCCACCTACCAACTATATTCTCATTGTTTTAGTTATTGGAGTGATGATAGTAAAGGAAATTATCAAACGAAAAAATGTAAAAGAACTTACTCTCAGTGATCCTATAAACGTAAATGATCCAGATGTTTTAAAAGATTATTCAGATCTTGAAAAGTTAGAAAAAGATTCGGCATACTCTGAACATTCTAATTCAAAAATCCCAGACCATGAACCTGCTGAATCCCCACAGGAATCAAAAAAAGAGTCTGATGATACTAAAAGTTAGACAAAAATAGGTAGTTTCCAAATCATGCAATCGATCCTTTGACCTTTTGCCCTCAATTTTCTCTGGCATTGAAGTTTTTCTTTGGTTAACTACCAAAACAATATACTAAATCATGAAATAAAAAGAATGTTTGGTTGAAAGTTTACATTTGTTTAAAATTTTTAAAAAATTATTATTAATTTAAAGTAATTATGTCATAGCTGTTATCAATTTGGATTTGAATTAAACAACACGAGATGTAATTCAATTGAATGAAGATTTTACAGAATATACAAAATATTTAGGCCGTAATCAAGTATTGTTGTACTGTAATTGTCCCAACTGTGGAAAAAGAGAAGAGTGTGAATTAAGGTCAATCCAAATAAAGCCATAATTTAACAAATAACATTATTTTTTGAATTAAAGTAGATCTAGAGAGAAAATATTCTAAATAAGAGAATCTTTGGTTTTGAAAACTCGATTAAAGTAATCAGATAGTTCTGCTGGTTCTTCAATATCGTTAGTTATACCAGCTAAATTCTTTGCCAGATTCTTTTTGTAGCCAATTTGCATCTGTCTTTGCATCTGAATTCTTTGCGCTTGAGGGGAACCTGCACCATGCATTGATTCGGTAAGATATCCCACAGCATTTCTGCCAAGAGTCATGTTTTCAATTAATCTAAGAATTCTCATTCTATTTTCAACATCAGCACCTTTTCTTCCTACAAGAAATTTTTTGAGTAATGGGCCTGCTACTGGATGTCTAAAATCTTTTTCAGATGGAAGAGTCACTACTAATCCACCAGCAATGTCTTGTGCAAGTCTACTAATCTCATATGGGAATCTAGTAACATTATGTTTGCAAACTTGTGCAAGCATATCTTCATTTAGATATACACCTGATTTCATCTTATGTCCTAAGTGAGAAGAGGCAATTCCTGCAGCAAAGATTGTTTCATTAAGATGAGTCATCTCAACAATTTTGTCTTTAATGTGAGATACATTTGGTATCCCATTATAATCTGCAATTGTTGCTGCAGCGCCAATGAGTACATCGCCAAGCCCTGTTTTACACACGTAACTACGTCTATGATAACAAGTAAAACGCTCTATTAGCATAGATGCAAATTCATGTTCTCCATGCATGAAGACTTTGTCCCAAGGAATAAACACTCTATCTAAAATCATTAATGCTTCTTGCCCACCAAATTTTGCGTTACCATCATCAATGTCTCCCTCTTCCATACTTCTAGTGTCACAAGACTGTCTACCATAGATGTAAGTAACTCCTTTTTCATCTGCTGGAATTACACCAACAATTGCCCAGTCTTTGTCATTTTCTGTCAGTCTAACTGTTGGCATCAAAATTATCCAATGTGAATTAATACAACCAGTCTGGTGTGCTTTTGCACCAGATACATAGATACCATTTTCATCTTTGTCTACTACTCTTGTAAACAAGTCAGGATCATCTTGTTCTGATGGACCTTTACTTCTGTCGCCTTTTGGATCAGTCATTGCGCCACCAATTACAAGGTTTTCTCTTTGAACCATCTTTACAAATTCTAAGAATCTTTGATGATAGTTTGTTCCATGTTTTTCATCTATTTCAAAGGTTACAGAGTGTAAAGAATTCAATGCATCCATTCCAACACATCTCTGGAAACATGTTCCAGTGTTTTGTCCTAGTTTTCTTTGCATTTTATTTTGCATAACTAAATCTTGTGCACTTTCAGCGATGTGTAAGAATCTATTAATTTGTAATCCGGTAATTGATGAGTGAGTAGAAGCAAGTTCTTCTTCTCTTACGGCAAGATCATATGTTTCTGCAACTGCGTTAATTGAAGGTCTAATCATTGGATGATCTACTGGTTCTTTGACTAATTCTCCAAATAGGTAAATTTTGAGATCTCGGCCTCTAAGACTTTCAATGTAATCATTCCCTGTTCTAATTGTCTTTAGGCTCTCTACATTTGCCATAACAACTCCCCCTCGAACTTGTATAAAAATTCTAGATCAATATTTAAATAATTTAGGAAGGGATGCGATCAGAGACCGATTCTAACATCAAGAATTCTGCAGCCTTTTCCTTTTTCCATTACAAGGACAGGATTCATGTCTAATTCTTTGATTTCCTTAAAATCAGTGACTAATTGAGATAATCTTTGAATGCATTCAGACAATTTAGCAATATCAGATGGTTTTTCTCCTCTAACACCTTGAAGAAGTTTCTGTGTCTTTATTTCTGATATCATATCATCTGCTTCTTTGCTAGTAACAGGGGCTATCTTGAATGTCACATCTTTTAGGACCTCAACATAGATTCCACCCATTCCAAGCATAATTACAGGACCAAAACCAGGTTCTAATTTAGAACCAATGATCAGCTCTTTTCCACCTTTTACCATCTCAACGATTAGAACTCCTTTGATCTCAGCTTTACTGTTGTATTTTTTGGCATTTATGATAATTGTTTTAAAAGCTTCTTTGATTTCTTTGTCATTTGTAAGATTTACTTTTACCCCACCAGCATCTGATTTGTGAATTATTTGTGGAGATGCAATTTTCATTACAACTGGATAACCAATCTTTTTTGCAACATTTACAGCTTCGGCATCAGTTTTTGCAAGAGCACTTTTTGGTAGTGGCAATCCATATGCTTTGAGAACCTCTTGTCCTTCTTCTTCAAGAAGATTTGGTCGCTTTTCTTTTTTGACTTTATCAAAAATCTTTTTTGCTTTAGCTTTGTTTACTTTGAATTTAGTTACTTTTCCTTCTGGGGTATTTATCCAAATTGCAAATTTTATCATTGCTGCAAGAGTTCGAATGGCTCCCTCAGCGTAGGTATAATAGGGTACATCTCCCTTAGCTAAAATTTCTCTGTTAGTAATTCCTTCATCTAATCCCATCAAACTTGCTAGCATTGTTTTTTTGTATTTCTTTGACATTGTAACAATAACTTCAGCTAGTTTATCATAATTCAGAGTTCCCGAAGGTGTGCACATTGTGATAACTGAACCAACTTTAGGATGTTTTAGTACTCTATCTAAGACATTGTTGAATCTATTAAAATCCGCATCTCCTACAATATCAACTGGATTACGGGAGCTTCCCCATGGAGGAATTACTTCGTCAATCTTTGGACGAATACTTTCAATTTTGGCCATTCTAATTCCTAATTTAGAACATGCGTCAGTGGAAATAATTGCAGGTCCACCGGCGTTTGATACAATAACTAAACCTCCTGCTGTTGGAAGTGGTTGCTTTGAAAATGCCGTTGCATAATCAAATAGTTCCTCCATTGTATCAACTCGAATAGCTCCGGATTGTTTTAGCAAAGCATCATAGATCTCATCTGAACCCATTAGAGCACCTGTATGTGACATTGCAGCTTTGGCTCCTTCTGGACTTCGTCCTGATTTTAAAACTAAAACTGGTTTTTTGAGTTTTCGCGTAATATTTTTACAAACTTTTAGAAACTCTTGGCCATCCCCCATGTCTTCAAGATACATTACAATTACCTTGGTTTGATTGTGTGAAGCTAGGATCTTTAAAATATCAACTTCAGTCATCACTGCTTTGTTTCCCATACTAATTACGGCAGAAAAGCCAATACCCTGTGCACTAGCGTCTTCTACAAGAGCAGCACAAATTGCTCCGCTTTGAGATACTAGGGCAATTTCTCCTGACTTTGGAGTTATTTTCAAAAATGTAGAATTCATCATTGTCTTTGGAGCCAAATTCATTACACCAAGACAATTTGGTCCAATGATTTGAATTTTGTATTTTTTTGCAATGTCTTTTAGTTCTTGTTCTCTTTTGACCCCTTCCTCATCTACTTCTTTAAATCCAGCAGTGATGATGATGACGCCTTTGATTTTTTTCTTTCCACATTCTTCTAATACACCAGCTACCAATGTATTTTTAATTACTATAACTGCAAGATCAACTGGTTTTGGAATATCTATTACACTTTTGTAGGCTTTTTTGTAAAATACAGTGTCTCTACTAGGGCTGACAGGATAAACGCTACCTGTAAAGCCATTCATAATATTGGATGTAATAGTACTTCCGACACTGCCTCTTTTGTCAGATGCACCGATAATTGCTATAGATTTTGGTGAGAGAAAAACAGACTCGGCCACTTTCTTGGAGTACAAGATTTTCTATAATAAAGTTATTCATAGAAAATTCTGATCTACAGGTTTTTAGCTTCCCAACATTTTACCAGCAAGATTTTCTTTTCTTGAAACCCAAGTTAATGTAAGATTTGAAAATTTTCCAATAATGGCCCAGGCTTCTTGAGCAAGTGCTCGTAATTGCTCATTGTTTATGGCAAATTCATGATTTAATTGAGATACAGTATTTTTTGAATCACTAAAAATTATAATTTTATCATCAGAATTTACAAATTTTTTTAATGCAGCAATTATGGCCATGTATTCGGCCTGATTGTTTGTGAGATTTGGTTTTTTTTCATAAAATGACTCTCCTGTTTCCTTAACAAAATAACCATATCCACTATTTTCCCCTCCAGAACCGTCCACATACACATTAATTCCCATCTTTATACAACCTCGTCATTTTTACACTCAGATTTACTACTATCATGTAGATAACTGTGGATATAACTTGTGATGCAATTGAAGCTAAATAAGGATCATAATTAATTGATAGAAAATAATATTGCAATATCCATCTAGCTATGGTATAAACAATTTCTGCAATTCCTAGTGATGTTATTATTTTAATTAAGTCATACCGGAGTTTTTCTTTGTCAGTTTTTCCAGATTTTAGTAGATATTTTTTTCTGTTATCTAAATAATACAAGCTACCAAAGGTAGAAAAATAAAATAAATAATCAAAAATCAAAGTATAGGTAGTGTTTAGGTAATCTTCTTGTTCAGCTAAACTCTGAGCAATAATTGCAGAAAAAGTAATTGATACTGCAAAAGCAATTAGAATATTTTTGTTTAGTTTAAAATATTCGTGTAACATTAATTATCTTATATGCTACTACAATTAAACTAAGATTAATCCAAGGTAATTTTTAGGAATATTAACAAACCTGTAAGTTCTGCAATTCCTACTCCTAACATATATGGGAATATTTCATGTGAGAAGAGTTGGTCCATTGAAAAATATGCTAGCCCTCCAATAATATTATGGAGAAATAACATGCTAGTTACTACAATCATTCCAAGTGGAAGTTGTGCTTTTGTTTTTACATACATTTTTCCAAAAATGTAAATCAAGACTCCAAGTACCACCATATTTGCAATCGAAACAATAGATAACACAAGAGAGGTTGATTCCATTTAGAGAAAGAAACCTCCTGAGCGTTTATTTACTTTTATCCAATTTTGTTGCAATTTCTCCAAATGTCTCCATATTTACTTCTAAAAATGTAGAGATGAAATATGTAACTCCATATTTTTCTCCAAATTTTGTAATCAAATTATTTTTCTCAAGAACCTTAATGTGATGCTGAATTGCTTTGTAATCCAAGCCTAGTTCTTTGGCTAGTTGGTTAATGTTTAATGGTTTTTCCTTTAAGGATGATATGATTCTTAGACGATTTAATCCTCCTCGTGAGCCAGCAAAGATAAACCAAAGAAGTCTTTTTGCATCAGGAGCATTTGCCATTAGTAAACAGCTTCACGTGGTTTTCCACTAAAAGGTATTGTGTGATAAATCCCTGATACCTAAGAAAGTATAAAATACATAATTGGATTAATTTATGTGATTTAGTCGAATGATGTTAAACTATGATGCTCCCTTGTATAGACCACCTTCAGAAGCAAGATCCCTGATTTTTCAAGTTACATTAGGATGTTCATTTAACGAGTGTTCATTTTGTGATATGTACAGATCCAAAGAATATTCAGAGCGGCCATGGGAAGAGATAAAATTAGAAATTGACATGATGGCAAAACAACTACCAGATACTACTAGAGTGTTTCTGGCTGATGGTGATGCATTAAATCTTGATGCAGACTATATGGTAAAAATTGTAAAATATATTTATGAAAGATTCACAAAACTTGAAAGAATTTCTTGTTATGCAATGCCTATGAATATTTTAAAGAAAACTCCTGAAGAGCTAAAAAAAATGCATGATGCAGGATTAAACATGTTCTATTTAGGAATTGAAAGTGGTTCAGATATTGTATTAAAAAAAGTAACAAAAGGTGCCACCTCAAAAACAATAATCAAATCAGTGAATAAAGCAAAGGATGCAGGCTATACTATGTCTTGTATGGTCATCTTGGGTCTTGGTGGCAAAAAATATTCTAAAGAACATATTCAAGGAACTTCAAAAGTAATTAGTGCATGTTCTCCTCAGTATGTCGGAGCTCTTACTCTATATCTGGAAAATGGAATTAAAGAGGAGTTTTTACAAAAGTATAATGGAGAATTTGTACGATTAAATGATGATGAGGCATTAAAAGAGTTAGAAGAATTACTAAGTAATATTGAGACAAAAGAAGAGATAGTTTTTAGGGCAAATCACGGGTCAAATGCCTATACAATCAAGGGTACATTTCCACAAGATAAACAAAAAATGCTGGATCATATTAGATGGATAAAAGAACATCCAGAAGTTGCAAGACCTCAAGGATTAAGAGGATTTTAAATTAAATTACTTTGGTCGAGATATACAACTTTGAAAATAGTAATATGATAATCACCATCAAAAATTTTGGTTGTTTGATTATTTTCTACATTTAAAACCCTGAATTTGTATTCGTAATTTCCATTTTCATTTACATCGGTTTGAGCAAAATGAACTGCCTCATCATTTTTGAAAATTTGAATAATTACAGGATAACCTTCTACAGGGTTATCTATTTTTCCTTCAACAAATCCCCATGGTAATGAGTTTTCTTCAGGAGTATGGAACATAATAGAAGTCTTCTCTAGGCCAATTATTCCGTTTATTGGAATGTATTCAGTTTGTGGTTGATGTGTATGACCATTAATGAGAATTTGACCTGAGTGAGGATGAGCAAAAACAAATGATGATGATGAGAAAATTACAATTACACTAAGAATGGCTATAGCATAGAGTTTTTGACTATTCATACTGTTGTGGGAAATTAAAGGTGATTTAATAATTACTACTAAAGTTGGTCAATAACTGGTTTTAGATTATCTGGCAAGTCTGGTAATTCAGTATGGCTTTCATTATTTTGAAGTATTTCTGGTCCTATTCTTCTAACCCTTTGCGTCCCAATTAAGGTGTCAATGTTTCTTTGAATGTCTTTTTCTGATAGAATTGATTTTAATTTTTCCAAAAGTGTTGCCTCGTTTTCATATTTTTTTATTGCATATTGGACAAGTATTATTTTTTCATTCATGGAATAGTCTGTCAATTGTAAATTTCAATCCTTTCAATGTAAAAAACATTACCAGATCAGTTGAAGATTTTCTTGAGATCTTCCATCTTTGGAATTCCGGTAAATTCTAATTTTTCATCTATAACTAAACCAGGGGCCATAAATATTGGATATTTTTCCAAATATTCTGATTTTTCAGTAACATCTATCAAATCATAAGATATCCCTATTGTATCTAGCATTTTTTCAAGTACTTTACAATTTGAACAACCAGGGGTGGTGAGAACTTCTACCTTCATCACTCTGCAAATTGATCAGGATTTTTCTCAAATGCCCATCTACATGTTGCACAACAAAATCGATATTCCTTTCCTTTGTGTAATAGAGATTCTCCTTTGTCTATGTCCATACCACAAACAGGATCTTTCATAGTACTTTTTCTTTTTTCCGAGTAAAATACCATATGATTGGAAAAATAATCAAGCCCGCAAACAAAATCGGAGCCAATTCTTGTGGGAGTTTTGCATCATAATTATGAATATGTTCTCCAACATGAAATTCTGGTGGAATTAGTGTTGTTGATACTATGTTATTCCAAGCTAGATGGATAAATGTAGATTCATACCATTCGTGTCCCCCCGGAATTCCCTGAATTATTAGAAAGGCACCAATTACAATCAACATCCATCCAGTAATTTTTTCAATATTTTCTCTACTAGAGGCGATCCCTTTTGTTGCGTTTACTCCAATAATTGCAAGGACTGAAAGCAGAATTAAAGGAATTGCCCGTCCAACGCCATGAACAAAGCCTAGACTTGCACCAACTTCTGCATTTCCAGTACTTGCAACATAAATTAAAAGCCAATAAAACATAGGATTTGGACAACCAACTCCTGCATTTCCTAATAATAATCCCATGAAAAATGATTTGGAGTAATCATTTCTGTTTTGAATAAATTTTGGAGTCCCAGAATAGGATGGTAATTTCAATTCAAATAATTTTAGTTGTGATAAACCAAAAAGAAACGCCGCAATCCCTGCAACTAAAAACATGTAGATAGAAATTTGATCTAAATCAGCGGTTTGGCCTAAAATGCCAATGCCTAATCCATAAAACATAATTGTTATGGTAAGACCTGCTCCAAACAAAAAAGCCATGAACAGTCCTTTTTTTCCACCCTTACCCATGCTTAGAGGAATTATTATGAAGACAAGAGGAAGTGTGCAGGGTAAAATAATCATTGATAGTCCCGCAAGATACGAGATGATTAACCATGAAGGATAAGATAACTCATGTCCAGCACTTATGGCAATGTCATTGGTAATTCCAAAAATTCCTCCAACAAAAATTAATGAAAAAAGCACAAACAATACAGCAATTAGAGATTTTTTTGCCACAATTTTACTTGACACGTATTGAATGATTTACTCAAATATTTAATCTGACCATATTTTATTAAATTCTATAATGGGAAGGATTTCAAAATAATAAAATTAATTTTATTTTTGTATAAATACTGAATTTCATAAAATTAAATCGATTTTCAGCCTAGACTGAAAATTTTATGATGTCAAGGTCAATATTTTTTCGTAGATGTAATTAGACTTAGATCTATAATATCAAATCATGGGCAATACATTAGAAAAAGTGAAAGTCGCCATTGACAAAGACCTAGATGCATGTTATCAAGTAGTAGAAGGAGGGTTTGAAAAAGTGAAAGTCACCATTGACAAAGACTTGGACGAATTCATGAAGTCAATAGCATTTTTTCAAAGATGAATTTAAGAATAGATCTCAAATTCATTCTTAGTTCCTTTTTATAATTTTCATTCTATCAAAAAATAATTTCAAATCCGTCAAAGGGTTTTGGTGTATTGGTTGAAGGTCCTTGGTGGTTTGAATCCAATAAGTTTCGATAGATTTTATCTTTAGTTCAAGTTTCAAAAAATAATTTCATATTGACATTTTATTTAAAATGTTAATGAAGAAATTCT